>JBFLXB010000021.1 GCA_040757335.1 Nitrospirota bacterium
TGCTCACGCAGCGCCCCTCTCTTTTTTCTCTTCGTCATCCCCACCGCTCGTCGCCGGTTGGTTTCCAGCGGGCCGTGTGTTACGATCCGGCCGTGGATCCCGTTTGGGTGATCGTCGTCCTTCTGGCTGCGTTGGTGGTGATCGGAGGGCTCGCGCTGCTTCGCCGTCGTCCTGACTCGGTCGCCCCCTTGCTCCAACAACAGATCGACACCGTGAGCCGTCAGCTCAGCGAGTCAGCCGGCGGCAACAAACTCCTGCACGACCGCCTGGGCCAGGTCACCCAGGAGGTCAACGGCCAGTTGGCCAGCATCACCACCCAAGTCAACAGCCAGCTCAGCGTCATCACCGCGCAGGTCAATCAACAGCTCGTCGCCATCGGCAAGCAGGTCCAGGAAGCCACGGGCCAGATGGGCACGCGGCTGGACAACGCCGCGCGAGTGGTGGGCGAGGTCCGCCAGAATCTCGGAGAATTGACCAAGGCCACGGAGCGGGTCTTTGACGTGGGAAAGGACATCGCGGGTTTGCAGGAGATCCTGCGCGCGCCCAAGTTACGAGGCGTGTTGGGCGAGCTGTTTCTTGGGGACCTTCTGGCTCAAATCCTGCCGCCCACGCACTACGCGCTGCAACACAAGTTCAAAAGCGGCGAGGCCGTGGATGCGGCCATCAGCCTGGGCCACGGCCTGGTGCCAGTGGACAGCAAGTTCCCGTTGGAGAACTTCCGCCGCGTGATCGCCAGCGAAAGCGAAGAAGACCGCAAAGCCGCCAAGAAAAAGTTCGGCGCAGACGTGAAGAAACACATCGACGCGATCGCAACCAAATACATCCTGCCCGACGAGGGCACGTTCGACTTTGCGCTCATGTACATCCCGGCTGAGAACGTTTATTACGAGGTGATCTTGAAAGACGACGCGTTCGGCGAAGACAAGGGCCTGTGCGCGTATGCGCTCGCGCAACGGGTGATTCCCGTGTCGCCCAACAGCTTCTACGCCTATCTCCAGGCCATCGTGTTGGGTTTGAAGGGCCTGCGCATCGAAAAGAACGCCCAGGAAATGATCCAGCACCTCAAGCGGTTACAGGGCGACTTCCAGCGCTTCCGGGAGGACTTCGAGGTGCTCGGCAAACACCTGGGAAACACGCGTGGGAAATACGAGGACGCGGCCAAGCGGCTGGAGCGTTTTGAAGAAAAGCTCGCGAGCGTGGACGACTCGACCGCACACGCCCCGATCGAACCCGCGTCGCCCCCGCCATCCATCGAGGTGGACGCCACGTCCGCCCAGCGCACGCTCCTGTAGGAGCGACCAGTCCCCCCCTTTGTCAAAGCGGGGAAGGGGATTGCGGTTCGTCTTCGTTCGGGATGACGAAGATCAAGATGAGATACAGGAGCACGACCACGCCGACCGAGAAAAACGCCGCCAATACCCACAAGAGCCGCACAATGGTGGGATCGATCCCCATGTACTCGGCCATCCCGCCGCAGATGCCAGCCAGCTTGCGGTCGCGTCGCGAACGAAAGAGACGTTTGGGCCTGCCGGGCGGGCTCAAAAACGATCCGCAATACCGGCACTTGATCGCGTCGTCCTGAATCTCCTCGGCACAATATGGGCAGCGCTTCATCGAGGTACGGTACCAAAATTATGGTGAGAAGCGCAAAGACAGTGCAGTAGAGTCTCTCCGACCAAGTCATTTCGGTTGACCGCTTTCCTCGCTCTGCTAGGATTTCAGGGCGTGGGCTCCCCGCTGGAGAATCCTTCGTTTGACGAGGAACAGACGCTTCAGTCCGAGGAGGTCCCGGACGAAGTCAGAAGTCTGCCACAGTGGTTCCCGATTCTGAAGGGGATCAAGGGCATCCTGGAAGGCTGGAAGTGTTCCCTGACTGAAGACCATTACGTCCTCGGGCGGGGTCGGAACGTCCACATCATGATCTGGGACTCCAACGTGTCGCGTGAACACGCGATCATTTCCCGAACCCTCTCGGGCTACGTGATCCACGACATGGGGAGCGTAAACGGGATCTTCGTGAACGACGTCAAGGTCCCGCGCGCGCTGCTCGTCCACGGCGACGTCATTAGGCTTGGGGAGACCCTCTTCCAGTTCTTGTGGGACGGGGAGCTGTCTTTGCCGGACGGACACGCGGCCAAGGTCAGCCCCTGACAGTCACGCCCTGCCCGCTTTTCTAGCCGTGTCGACCCGAAGTTCCTCTCACCAGGTGACGCCTGCTACCGGACCGCCCCGTTCCACCGCACCATCGTCTCTTGCTTGACCCCAGGAACCCGCTCGCCATATCCTGGGTCTCCCGGAGGCACCTTCTCATGACCGCATCCCATCAGCCCGACCGCCTCGACACGCTTCTAGTTCACGCCGGCGAGCCCAACCCGCGCATCGGCGGGGCCGTGTCCATGCCGATCTTTCAATCCGCCAATTTCGAATATGGCGGGGAGGCCAGTTACGACGACCTCACCTACATCCGTCTGAACAACACGCCCAACCATCTGGCGCTACACGAGAAGCTGGCCGCACTCGAGGGCGGCGAGGCGGCGCTGGTGACGGCGAGCGGGATGGCTGCGATTTCCACCACGTTGCTGACGGTCCTCTCATCGGGCGATCACCTGCTGGCGCAGGCGTGCTTGTATGGCGGCACACACGATCTGATCACCAAGGATCTGCCTTCATCCGGCATTTCGCATGACTTTATCGACGCCAACGACCCGGGATCATGGGCGCGGCTGCTCAAGCCCACCACCAAATCGATCTACGTCGAGACCATGACCAACCCGCTGCTGGAGGTGGCGGACCTGGAGGCGGTCACGGCGTTCGCCAAACAACACGGACTGGTCTCGTTGATCGACAACACACTCGCGAGCCCAGTCAATTTCCGGCCACTCGGAGTGAGGTTCGACCTCTCACTGCACAGCGCGACCAAGTATCTCAACGGACATTCGGACATCGTCGCCGGCGCGGTGATCGGGGCGAAGGTCTGGATCACCCGCATCACACACCGGCTTAACCATTTGGGCGGGTCGCTCGATCCGCACGCCGCGTTTCTTCTGCACCGCGGTATGAAGACGCTCGCGGTGCGCATGCGCCACCACAACGCGAGCGCGCAGCGCATTGCGGAGTTTCTGGCGCAACACCCCGCGGTCGTCGCCGTCAACTATCCGGGCCTGAAGAGTCATCCGGATCACATGCGCGCGGCTGAGCTTTTCAGTGGATACGGCGGGGTATTGAGCCTTGAGTTGCGCGACGGCGTAGCTGCAGCCGACCGCCTTCTGGAGCGCGTCAGGCTCCCCATTCGCGCCCCGAGCCTCGGCGGGGTGGAATCGCTCATCACACGGCCGGCGACCACCTCGCACGCGGGCATGTCAGCCAACGATCGGCGGCGGCTGGGGATCTCGGACGGACTGGTCCGGCTCTCGATCGGCATCGAAGCCGCCGACGACTTGATCGCTGACCTTGCCCAGGCGCTCGAGGGGTGACTGGGCTCCGCGACGATGACGGCGTGAGCCCTCCCCCACCGCTGCGCTCCCCCCGCGACACGCTGGGTGGGTACGTGTTTCTTCCGCGACTGATCGACAAGGTTCGCCTTCATGCCCGCGGCGCACTGCCTCCGGCCTACCTCCCGCAGCTTCTCGGCGAGAGCGGGACGCTCGACGGCAGATTCGTCGTGTTCACAGGCCTGGACCGCGAGGCGCTGCGTGCAGCGATTCTGTCGGCCCCCGACGACGCTGCGGTGTTGGCGTGGGTTGAGCAACACGCCGTGCCCCACTCCGAGGACGAGAACCGCGCCTGGATTTCGGCGATCGACGCGTATCGCCCTGATCCTGATCGCACACGACGCCGCGCCCAGCTTTATCCCGAGTTGGCTGCGCGCTTTGACGTGGCGACGCTGAGTCTGTTTGACTTGATCGACCTCGATGAAGGACGAATCGACCGGCCCACGAGCTGATGCCTCGTCGATCGACGCGATGTGGGCCGCGTTCGCCGAGCCGCTACGGCGGTTCCTCGTGCGACGCGTGGGGAACGACGCTGACGCAGACGATCTCCTCCAGATCGTGTTCACCAAAATCCACTCGGGGATCGGCGCACTCGCCGACTCCGAGCGCCTGCCGGCGTGGATTTTTCAGATCGCGCGCCGCACCCTGATCGATCACTTCCGCAGTCGGGCGTCGGCCCCTGGATTCGTTGATCTCCCCGAAGATCTCGCCGACGACGCTGAACCGGTCGCCGCGCTCAGCGAACTCGCCGAGTGCGTTCGCCCCATGATCGACCAACTCCCGGAGCCGTATCGCCAAGCCCTGACCTTCACCGAGCTCCAAGGCCGCACCCAGCGCGAGTTGGCCCGCGCCCTGAAGCTGTCCGTCTCCGGCGCCAAAACGCGCGTGCAGCGTGGGCGCGAGCAGCTCAAAGCCTTGCTCTTGGCCTGTTGTCACGTCGAGGTGGACCGCCGGGGCGGCGTGGTGGACTATGAACCACGCCAGGGGTGCGCCGGCTGCTCGCGGCCAACTCGTTCCTGACGCCGTCGCCCTCCTGAGTTCTCCCCTCTTTGCCGCTTCGGACACCCGTCGGCTTGCTGGCTGCGAGGTGCGCGCTATACTGATTTTGCCTTCGCGAACGACCTCGTGACGGCGGCCGCGGCGGTTGGTTGCTGCTCCGCGCCGCGGCCGACCAGCCCACGATGGTCGTAAAGGCGGCGATGCCTCGACCAGTCGACTTCACCAGACAGCAACAGACCTTTCTCTTGGGAGCAGGGGCCTCCTGCGCGATCCTGGGCCTGATCGTGATGGTCGGGTGGCACACCCAGAACCTGACATTGATTCAGATCCGTTCCGGCTTTTTCGCCATGCAATACAACACCGCTCTCGCGGTCCTGTCCGGCGGAGTCGGATTGGTCGGGCTGGCCCTCGATCGTAGACGCGTGGTGGTCGCCAGCGCATCGTGGCCCATCGCAATCGGCGTGCTCACGCTGGCACAGTACGGTTGGGGGATCAACCTCGGCATCGACCAACTGTTCCACCGCTCGGACATCAACCTGGGCACGTTGTATCCGGGGCGCATGGGGGCCAACGCCGCCTTGTGCGTGTTCTTCCTGGGGTGCGCCTTGGCCTTGCTCGGACGTCGCGCCCCGTTCCGCGGTCGCCCGATGTTGGTGGGCGCTCTCGGACTGCTGA
The DNA here is from genome assembly GCA_040757335.1 of Nitrospirota bacterium. Classification (NCBI taxonomy): domain Bacteria; kingdom Pseudomonadati; phylum Nitrospirota; species Nitrospirota bacterium. Next base: position 5,166 of record JBFLXB010000021.1, read on the forward strand.
CCTTGGGCATCGCATTGTCGGTGGGTCTGCTGTACGCCACGATGATGGCCGTGGGGGTTCGTTGGGGAGCCTCGACCGCCATGGCGCCGCACACCGCGTTGAGCCTCAGCATACTCGGCGCAGCGACCATGGTTGCGGCGTGGCGCGACCACCTCACCGGCACGCCGGATGGCGCGCGCTCCTTACACGCGGGTCGCATCGCCTGGATCGTTCTGGTGCTGTCGGTCGCCGCCACGGGATTGGCGTGGTCCGTCGCCGCCGACGGGGTGACCGACCGGGCCCGCGCTCGGTTCGACGAGACCGTCCATCAAGCGCACGCCGCCATCATCAATCGAATGGAGAACTACGAACAGATTCTGATCGGGGGGCGAGGACTGTTCGCCGCGTCGCGCTCCGTTGATCGCGAATCGTGGCGCGCGTATGTCAAGAGTTTGGACATCGAGCGACGGCATCCCGGCATTCAAGCCGTGGGCGTTGCGCAGCACGTTCACCGCAAGAATAAATCGTCGTACCTCGCCGGAGTGCGTCGCAACGGGTTCCCCGCCTATCAGATCACCCCGCCTGGGGAGCGTGAGGAGTACGTGGTGGCCACCTACATCGAACCGTTCGCCGACCGCAACCTGCGCGCGTTCGGCTACGACGGGTTCTCGGAACCCGTGCGCCGCGAGGCCATCGAGCGGGCGAGAGACACGGGGGAGGCTGCGATGTCCGGACGCGTCAGACTCGTGCAGGAGTCGGAGGCGGACGCGCAGCCCGGATTCCTCTTGTACGTCCCCATCTACCGCCACGGAATGCCCCACGCCACCTTCGAGGAACGACGCGCCGCGTTGTGGGGGTTCAGCTACGGCGCGTTTCGGATGAACGACCTGATGAGCGGCGTGCTCGGCAGGACCGCCCGCGACATTCGCGTCGAGGTCTTCGACGGGACCATGGCTGCACGCGACCGTCTCCTTTACGGGGATGAATTGGACGGCGATCCCTTACCCTATCGCCCGACGTTCCAGCAAACCATCACGTCGGAGATCAGCGGACGGCCGTGGACCTTCGTCTTCAGTACCTGGCCGAGTTTCGACGACGCCGTATACCACCATGAACCGATGATCGTCCTGATCGGCGGTCTGGTGGTCAGCCTGTTGCTCTTCGGGATTACGTGGTCCCTAACCACCACACGCGAACGGGCGTTGGCCTTGGCCGAACAGATGACCGACGCGCTTCGCAAGGCCCAAGCGCATTTTCGGGCCGTCACCGACCACGCCCACGACGCGATCGTCTCGGCCGACGGGCGGGGGAGGATCGTCGTGTGGAACAAATCGGCCGGCAACATCTTCGGCTACTCCGAGAGCGAGATTTTGGGGCAGCCCTTATCCGTCTTGACGTCGGAGCGCGCGTGGCAGGCTCAGGAAGAGGCCCTGACGCGGGTCGCATCGAGTGGTGGATCGGGGCTGACGGGGGAAACGGTGGAGCTGATGGGACGACGGAAAGACGGGGGCGAGTTCCCGCTCGAACTGTCGCTGTCCACCTGGACGCAAGGTGAGCAGCGATTCTACACCGGGATCATGCGTGACATCACGGAACGCAAGCGGACCGAAGAACGACTGGATTACCTGGCCACTCACGACGCCTTGACCGGCCTCCCGAATCGGACGTTGTTCGCGGACCGCCTGGAGCAGGCGCTGGCCCGCTCGGCGTGGAACAAACGTCTGGTCGCGGTGATGTTTCTGGACTTGGACCGCTTTAAGACCATCAACGATACGTTGGGTCACGACGCCGGAGACCGGCTCCTGAAGACCGTGGCGGCCAGATTAGCGACGTCGGTGCGTGACGGTGACACCGTGGCCCGCCAGGGTGGCGACGAGTTTACGATCATTCTCATCGACATGGCGCAGATCGACGACGTGGCATTGGTCGCGCAAAAGATCTTGAACGCGATGGTGCAGCCGTTGGACTTGAACGGCCACCAGATGTTGGTCACGTTCAGCATCGGCATCGCCTGTTATCCGGTCGACGGCACCGACGCCCAAACACTCCTGAAACACGCGGATAGCGCGCTGTATCAGGCCAAGGCGCGGGGACGCAACAACTACCAACTCTACTCGCCCGACATTCCCGCCAAGGCTTCGTAACGATCTCAGGCGCAGGGAAACGTCCACAGCTCGCCAACTCTGACGAGGGGCTAGTCGTGCGGGCGGTGCTCCGACTGCGCGTCTTTGACGCGCCGATACAGTGCGAAGCCCGTGGCGGCGATCCCGGTCACGAGCAGCGCCAGACTGGCGTTGGTGAGAAAGCGGTCGTGTCGGGTAAGACCAAAGATCGCGATGATGAAACCCGTGACGAAGAAGAGTCGCCCCATGAACCGCGCTACCCCTCCGGCCGTCATGGGGCTCGTTTCTCCCAATCGTTCCGGCGGTGGCCGGTGAGCATCTCGATGGTGATACCCACGAATCCGCCCACGGCGCCGCCGGTCCCGGCCATCAGCGGAACCACGGACGGACCGCCGGCCTCCCACCCGACCAATGCGCCGATCACGGTTCCAGCCGCCACGCTGATGAAAAATCGGTGCGCGCCGAGCTTGCCGAGACCGAGGCCGATCAACGCGCCGAACACCGCCCCGCCCACGGCAGTGGCCCAATGATGAAGATAGAGGCCCACCAATACGCCCGTGACCGTGAAGATGGCGACCCCGACGGGAACCTGCCATGCCGCTGGGGGATTGATGGCGTCACGGGAGCTCATGCCGACCCCTCGGACCAACGCGTGGCCCCAGTGTAACGGAATTGCCAACCCGCCGCCACCGATTTCTCGGGTTCTGGACATCTTTACAATGGCGTGGCGCCCGTGTACCGTGGCGTCGTGCGGTGCACGTCGTTGCACAGGCCGCCCACGTGGATCCTGCTGGTCGCCGGGACCGTTGCCATGACGCTCGCGGCCTGCCAGGGTTATCGGGTCTTGACCCACGTCCATGGCGACACGCTGGCCGAAGTCACGGCATACCTTGCCGCGAGCGACGCGGACTCCGAGCGGCTCCTGCCCACGGTGGCCACACACCCCATCGATGAGATCGAAACGGCCTTGCGCGGATTGTTGGCGGCGCGGCCGTCGGGTCAGCCGCCTGTGGGCAAACAACCCGGCCACCGAATCCAGGTCGGCAAGCAAACGTTCCATTACGCGCTGTATGTTCCCGAAACGTACGACGGCGGACACGTGTACCCTCTCGTCGTCTGCCTACACGGCGCTGGTTTCGGAGGCGAGACCTATCTGGACCGCTGGCAGCCGCGCCTCCAGGACGACTTCCTGTTGGCCTGCCCCACGATTAACGACGGCGCGTGGTGGACTAAAGAAGCCGAGGACTTGGTGATGGCCGTGATCGCGGACGTGTCCCGCACCTACTGGGTCGATCCGGACCGGGTCTTCCTGACCGGCATGTCCAACGGAGGAACCGGTACGTTTCTGATCGGTCTCAACCACGCCGACCGGTTCGCCGCGCTGGTGCCGATGGCCTCGGCTCTGCCGCGGGCGCTCTACCCTCTGTTGGAAAACGCGCGCGCGACGCGGTTCTACATCATCCACGGCGCGCGCGACGACGTCATGCCGGTTCGGTACAGCCGTGAACTCGTGTCCTACCTTCAGGAGAACGGATTTCAAGTCGTCTACCGAGAACACCAGAAAGAACACCCCATGGCCGGGGGCCACTTTTTCCCGCGAGAGGAGCTACCCGATCTGGTCGAGTGGCTCTCGGTCCGCCATCGCCTGCCCGTACCCCGCGTGCTCACGGTGGTGCGCGACCGCGATCATACCGGAGGGTTATATTGGATCAGGATCGACGAGAGCCGCGGCGCCGCGTCGTTTTGGGCATCCGAAACCGACAAGGAGGAGAGCGCCCGGCTGCAAGAGGGCGCTTGGGCGCAGGTAGACGCTCGCATCGAGGGCAACACCATTGCGGTTCGCACCAACCGCGTCGCGCGTTACACGCTGCTGCTCAACCAAGAGTCGGTGGCCTTGGACCAACCGGTCGTGGTCCTGACCAACGGAACGGTCAGCTTCGACGGACTCATCAGGCCGGACGCGGGCGTGCTCTTACGAGAAGCTCGTTCGACCCGGGACCCCGAGCGTCTGGTGCTCGCCGAGTTGACCATCACCGTGCCCAAGTAACGCGCTTGCCTACGCCGCTTCACGATTGACACGGCTCCCGTCAATCCCTAGCATAGCGGGACATGAAACGCGCCTTCATCGCGGTTCTGGTTCTGATCTCGTTTCTGGTCGCGGTTCCTCTTGTCGGGCTCATGTTGCCGCGCGGCCACGTGGTGGCGCGGACCGTCACATTGCACCAGCCGCCGGAGGCGACCTGGCAGGCCATTACGGACTTTGAACACGTCCCCTCCTGGCGCCCCAACGTTGTCCGAGTGGAACAGTTGCCCGCTCAAAACAGCTTCCCTGTCTGGCGCGAGCATTATCAAGGCGGTGACGCGCTGACCCTCGCCACCGTGGAGTCGGTCGCGCCTTCGTGGTTGGTGCGGGAAATCACGGATCCCGATTTGCCGTTTGGCGGCCGCTGGGTGTACCAGATCGCGCCCATGGAGCGCGGCAGCCGCGTCACGATCACGGAGCACGGCGACGTGTCGAACCCCGTGTTCCGGGTCGTGTCGCGATTTTTCATCGACCAAACCGCCACGATCGATGAGTACCTCGTGGATCTTGGCAAGAAATTCGGCGAATCCGTGACGCCGCAACCGGGTCAGATCGGCTCGTGACGCCTCCGCGCCGAATCATCGCCGTAGGCTCGATCAACCCCGTGAAACTGGACGCGGTACGCGAAGGATTTACCGCGTCGGGACGCTTCGGGACCATCGAGATCCGCGCTCGCAACGTGACGTCGAGCGTCCGCGAACAACCGCTCTCGCTGGACGAGACGCTGCGCGGCGCGATCGCCCGCGCGCGATCCGCGTTTGCGGACTGCGATTTGAGCGTGGGGATCGAAGACGGGCTGTTCGCGGTGCCGTACACCCAGAGCGGGTATATGAACGTCTGCGCGTGTGCGATCTTTGATGGGAACCGGGAGCATTTGGGCTTGGCCTCGGCGTTCGAATACCCGGCGGAGGTGACCCGGTTCGTCATCGAAGAAGGCCTGGACATCACCCAGGCGTTCGTCAAAGCGGGTCTGAGCAATAACTCGCGCCTGGGTGCCGCGGAGGGCGCAATCGGCGTGCTGACGAGAGGCCACCTCACCCGCAGGGCCTACGCGAGGCAGGCCGTGGAGATGGCGCTGATTCACCTGCCCCACACCCGACCATGACCGCGGGCCAACCTCCGCTCATTCCTCGGGAAGTGTTGTTCGGCAACCCGGTCAAAACGAGCCCGCAGATCTCCCCCGACGGGACGCGTCTCGCCTACCTCGCGCCGGTGAACAACGTCTTGAACGTGTGGGTAGGCTCGCTCGATGGGCACGAGGCCCGCCCGGTCACCGACGACCGCGACCGCGGTATCCGGTTCTATCTGTGGGCCGCAGACGGGCAACACATCCTCTACCTCCAAGACATTGGAGGGGACGAAAACTGGCGGCTGTACGCCGTGGCGATCGACACCAAGGCGGTGCGCGACCTCACCCCGTTTCCGGAGGTTCAGGTTCAGATCGTAGATCGCGACAAACGCTTTCCGCACGAACTGCTGATCGGAATGAACAAGGACGACGCCCGATACCACGACGTCTATCATCTCGATCTGCGATCCGGCGAATTGCACCTGGTCGCCAAAAATCCGGGCGACGTGGCGTCCTGGGTCACGGACGCGCGCTTTCAGGTGCGCGGCGCGCTCAAAGCCACGCCGGACGGCGGATTCGAGCTGACGATCCGCAACACCCATGACTCGCCGTGGAAGACGCTGCTGACGTGGAGCGCGGACGACAGCCTGACCAGCCAGCCCGTGGGCTTTTCGAACGACGGCCAGGCGATTTACCTGGAAGATTCTCGTGACAGCGACACCAATCGTTTGATCGAGCTGCGCTTGGACACGGGCGCGACGCGCCTGATCGCCCATGACCCGCGTTACGACATCGGCGCCGTGCTCGTGCACCCCGATACCGACGAGATCCAAGCCGTGGCCTTTGACCGTGCGCGAACCGAGTGGACCGTGCTCGACGACGCGATCTGCGCGGACTTCGAGGCGATCCGACGCCTCCATCATGGGGATTTCTCTGTGACCGCCCGCGACCACGCCGACCGGCTTTGGATCGTGGCGTTCACCGCCGACAACGGACCCGCCGCGTTTTTTGCCTACGACCGGTCCGCGAAACACGGGCGATTTCTGTTCTACAGCAAGCCGGATCTCACGACCTACACGTTGGCGCCGATGGAGCCCATCCGGCTCATGGCGCGCGACGGACTGACCCTGCAGGGCTACCTCACGTATCCGCCCGGTCTGGAGCGGCGCAGGCTGCCGCTGGTCGTGAACGTGCACGGCGGGCCGCACGCTCGCGACACCTGGGGCTACGACCCCGAGGCCCAATGGCTCGCCAACCGGGGCTATGCGTGTCTGCAGATCAACTTCCGGGGCTCCACGGGATACGGGAAACGATTTCTCAACGCGGGCGACAAGGAGTGGGGCGGCAAGATGCACGATGACGTGGTGGACGCGGTGCGCTGGGCGATCGCTGCGGGGATCGCCGACCCCACCCGCGTGGCGATCTACGGCGCGTCGTACGGCGGTTATGCCGCGCTGGTGGGGGCCACGTTCACGCCGGAGCTGTTCTGTTGTGCCGTGGACGTGGTGGGGCCCAGCAACTTGATCACCATGATCGAAACGATCCCGCCGTATTGGGCGACGTTCTTGGCCATCGAACATCGGCGGGTGGGCAACCCGGAGACCGAGTCGGAATTTCTCAAGAGCCGCTCGCCGCTGTTTTTCGTCGATCGCATCAAAGCGCCGATCCTGATCGCCCACGGCGCGAACGACCCTCGCGTGAAGCAGTCGGAGTCCGAACAGATCGTCGACGCGATGAAACGCAAGGGCATTCCCTACGAATATCTCCTGTTCCCGGACGAGGGACACGGCTTCGCCAAACCCGAGAACCGCCTGAAGTTCTACGCCGTCGCCGAGCGGTTCCTTGCCGCGCACATGGGCGGTCGCGTGGAACCCGAGTCCGCGGCGTGACGGGCGCGGATCGCGGGCTCGTGATCCTGGTTCACGGCGGGTGCGGGCCACGACGGCCATCGTCGCGCGCCGTCGCCGAGATCCGTCGCGCCCTAGCCGCCGGCTTTGAGATTCTCGCGCGCGACGGCTCGGCCGTGGACGCGGTCGAAGCCGCCGTGGTCGTCCTCGAAGCCAGTGGACGATTCAACGCCGGGAAGGGTTCCCAACGCCAACTGGACGGCATCGTGCGCATGGACGCCTCGATTATGGACGGACGCACCCTCGCCGCCGGCGCCGTGGCGTCCTTGGAGGGCGTGCTGAATCCCGTGCGCGTGGCTCGCTGCGTCATGGACGCCACACCCCACGTCTTATTGGCCGGACCCTGGGCCCGACGGTTGGCCCGTCACCACGGGATTCCGGCATGGGCGGGGCCCACGCCCCGGCGCCGCCTCTCGTGGAAGGGGCTTTACCAACGGCTCGCTGCGCCGCGTGCCGCCGACACGGGTACGGTGGGAGCGGTGGCGCGCGACGCAGCGGGTCACGTGGCCGCGGCGACCTCAACGGGCGGAATTCGTCGCATGCTGCCGGGACGCGTGGGCGACAGCCCCCTGATCGGAGCGGGAACCTACGCGGACGACGGCGCGGGCGCGGTGTCGATGACCGGAGTCGGCGAAGCGATCATCCGAGGGGCACTCGCCCGCCTCATCGCAAGCGACCTGGCGCTGGGGCGGACGCCGCGGGCCGCCGGGCAGCGCGCTCTGGCGTGGATGCGCCGTCGGATCGGGGGCGAGGCGGGCGCCATTATCGCGACCGGCGCCGGTGCGTTTGCGCTTGTACACACGACCCGCTACATGGCGTGCGGGGTCCGGCGCAAGGGATTGGTTCGTGTCGCCGCCAGCGGCACGCGGGTCGGAGACCGTTGATGCAGATCAGGGTGTACTACGAAGACACCGACTGCGGCGGCGTGGTGTACTACGCCAATTTCCTGCGGTACTTCGAGCGGGCGCGCACGGAATTTTTGCGGGAACGCGGCTTCGAGGTTGCGGCCTACGCGGCCGCGGGGTTGCTGTTCGTGGTCTCGCACGCAGAGGTCGCATACCACGCGCCCGCGCGCTATAACGACCTGCTCGACATCGAGACCGCCGTCGTGGACGCGACGCGCACGAGCCTGACGTTCGGCCACGCCATTCGACGTTCTGGAGATGACCGCGTCATCGTCGAAGGCGCCGCTCGCTTGGTCTGCGTCGATGAACGGGGCAGGCCTCGCCGCCTCCCCGAAGACCTGACCCGCTTGCTGACCCGCGAGGCGGGGTAGCGCCCCCTTAAAATTCGAAAACCAGCCCGAAACTGACGTACCGCTCGCGTTCGGACGCCACGATGCGCTGGAGCGAGCGACCGGCGTATCCTGACACGGCAATGCGGACCGCGCGCGTTCCATCGCCTCGCGCCAAGCGCAGGCCTCCCTCCGCATTGGCATTCACAGCCCAATCCGACTCGGCCCAGGACTGAAGGTCCGCTGCGAGGTACCACTGTTGCATGATGCTCCCCAGCGGACGAAGCGCCCAACGCCACTCCGCCCCGGTCTGGAGGGTGGTCCGCGGGGCGTTCGGCCTCACGTGGATGGCGACGCTCCCCCCGCCGTAGAGTCGGAGCGATTCCGTCGCATCCCACGACGCGATCATCCGGACATAGTCCCGTCGGTACAGAAACCGTTCGTCATAGAACAGCGCGTCTCCGGCCAGAATCTGGCGCTGCACTTCGCTTTCGCCAAAGTGCGAGCTGAGGTGTCCCACTCCGGTCCGCAGCACCCATCCGTCAAACTTCACGTCCAAGGGCAGGAACAAGGTGTAGTCCGCGGTGTTGATGTCGAGAAATCCGGATGAATCAGGGTCGCGGTTGAAGCGCGTGTACACCGAGCCCTGCAGCCCGAACTGCACCGGAAGCGCGCTCCCGACCCGCACCAGGCCGAAGGTATCCCCGAAGGCGGCCTGGCCGCGCGCATTTCCGGAATTCACGAGGTAACGAAGACTGCTTTGGGCTTCTCGCGGGTCGGCGAGCAGCGGCCGAAAAAGCGCGGTGTTCGGGAAGATCTCGACGGCGCCCCACGCCGCATCCCGGTACCCGCCCGTCGCCACCGCCACGGCCGCCAGGAGCGCCGCTGCGGAAACCGCGCCCCCCCGCATGCGACTCACGCGGCAGACCGCGGAAACATCGTCAACGAGGAAGGACAGACACGGGAAGGCGGTCGCAACCGGGGGCTCAGCAACGGAGGATGAGGGCAGGGTCTGAACACGGCCGGGCGCGAGTCGTGTAGCACGGTCCCGCGCGGGCTGTCAAGCGGCCCTTCCGGCGCGGCCCTTCCGGCGCGCTCAGTGTTGACATCCGCCCTCCGGCCTCTATACTTACGGGTACTCCCGAGGCACGAAAAACACTCCCCTTACACACGCTCCTATGATTGACAGTCGCATGCTGAACTGGGTAGCATCCCGCGATGCGGCGGGCTTTCCGGTGAGACCGACCACCGCGCTGGCTGGACTGGTGGTGCTGCTGGGCATGACCGCCTGTGCCTCGCCCACGCCGCCACGCACGGCAACGCTCGCGCGTTCGGCGGCAGTGGTCGCGCCGCCCGCTGTTTCCAGCCCCAGCGCGGCAACGCAATGGTCCGCGCCCGCTGGTTCCGAGCGAATGCCGGCCGCGGACGACCAGGCCCCTCTCCCCCCTGTTCCCGCCCCGCTCCCTGAGCCGGAATCGCTGCCCCCTCAAGTGGCGATCATCGACGAGCCGGTGCCGGAAATCGACGAGGAGGAGGACTTCCCGACCTACGACGTCCCGATCATCCTCAACGCGAGCGTGGAAGCGCATATCGACTATTTCAACACGCGCATCCGAGACAAATTCGAGTTGTGGTTGAGTCGTTCCGGGCGATACTTGCCGTTGATGCGGGAAATCTTCCGCAGCCACGGCCTTCCCGAAGACCTCGTCTTTGTCGCGCTGATCGAGAGCGGGTTCAACCCGTACGCTTACTCGCGCGCGCGTGCGGTCGGCCCCTGGCAGTTCATGAAGGGAACCGGACGCAAATACAACCTCCGGATCGACGAATGGATCGACGAACGACGCGATCCCGTGAAATCCACGCACGCCGCGGCCGCGTATCTGAAAGACCTGTATGCAATGTTCAATTCCTGGCCGCTCGCGCTGGCCTCGTACAACGCCGGGGAGGGTCGCGTGGGCCGGGCCATGGCGCGCTCCAAAGCGGACGACTTCTGGGATCTTCGCTCCACCCACTATCTGCGGCCTGAAACCCGCAACTACGTCCCGAAATTTATGGCGGCCACGATCATCGCCAAAAATCCCGAGAAATACGGATTCACGCTCAACTATCACGAGCCGCTGAGTTTCGATCAGGTGACGATCGATCGTCCGACCGACCTGAAATTGATCGCAAAGGCGGCGGGAGTCTCGTACGAGGCGGTCAAAGAACTGAACCCGGAACTCCGACAGAGCGTCACTCCGATCAATTACGACAACTACCAGCTGAAACTTCCCTCCGGGACCAAAACGACGTTTGAAGACGCGTTTGCAAAAATCCCCGAATGGGAGAAATCGGTCTGGGTCAAACACAGGGTCCGGCGCGGGGAGACCCTGGCGTCGGTCGCCAGGAAGTATGGAACCACCGTGGCCACGCTTCGGGACATCAATCACATGAAGGGGTCCAACATCCGGGTCGGCGCCACTATTTTGGTTCCGACCGGCAACAGCACCGACGTCGCGGAAGCCGACGCCAGCCCCCGCACGTCGATCTCCAGCGCCGCGCTGGTGCTGGAAGAACCGCTGGCAGCGCCCAAACCGTTTCGTTACCGAGTGAAACGGGGCGACTCGTTGTGGAGCATCGCGAAGCGGTTCAACACCTCGGTGGCGGACATTCGAAAGTGGAACGGCCTGGGTTCGAAGAGCACGATCCGGGTAGGTCAACGACTCAGGCTCTACGTGAACGCGGAACAATCGTAAGTTTCTACCGACTTCCCCCGTTAGGCCGCGCGGGCTCCAGCGAGCCGACCGAGATCCGCGAAAGACCCGCACGCTTCCGACACATCCCGGCGAGACGAGCGACTATTGCGGCGGTTGAGCTGATGATGGGGGAGGCGTGGCCTCAGCCGGTGGACCAGGGGGTTGCGGTTCAGCGTTCGCACCGGCTGCTTGTTCCTCGGGCTCACGACCGGGAGGAGTTCCTCCGAGGGCCACGATTCTGGCGTTTCCTTCGCTGGTCCAAGGCGAGGCGTTAAATTCCTTTGCCAGCGCGGTGTAGGCCTCGATCGCCTGATCCTTCTTCCCGAGCTGTTCGAGCACGCGCCCTTTTTCAAAGTAGGCGAGGTCGCGGTTCAGAGCGTCTGGGGTCTTGGCGACTTCGTCGAATCGAGCGAGCGCTTCCTCGGGCTTGCCATTGGCCCAGAGCGCATAAGCGAGTCGTTGGATCACGAGCGGAGCCAACTCGTGTCCTTTATAGGTGGCGAGCCACTGTTCGTAGCTGGCGATCGCGTCGTCAACGCGTTCGAGCGACGCGTACGCGTTGGCTTGGTGGAACAGGGCCAGCGCCGCGTGTCGGGTTCGAGGATGTTTGTCGCGAACTGTCTGAAACGCGGCGGCCGCCCGCTCCAGGGCTTCTTTCGTCTCCGGCGAGAGTTCCCGCAGTTGACGTTCGGGGGCCAGCGCCGTCTGGTACGCGCTCATCGCCTCGGCATACAACCCCGCGGCCTGTTCTTCCGCGCGGTGCTGCACAAATTCGACGATGCCCCAGGCAGCGCCAGCGAGCACCAGCACGCCCGCGGTCGCCATGATGGTCTTGAGGTTCTCGATCAGCCAATGCTGGAGTCCTTCGGGCCGGAGGAAATCTTCCGGCGCCAACATTGGGCGTTTGGCGGGCGTTTTGATCGGTTGCGGCACGCGTGGATTCCTTCGTGTGTGTCGGCCGGCACGCTGACCGTGCGGACGAGTTGGCGGATTATGCCACAGCCGGACAGGCGACTCAAGCCGTTTCGCGCTATCCCGCCAGGTTGCGCTCGGCCCAGTCCACGACCAACCCTTCGCGAAGACCGTATTCGCTGACCCGCACCTCGTGAGCCTCGAACAGGTCCAGAACCCCGGCCAGAACGGCCAAGCCGGCGAGAATGACGTCCTCCCGTCCCCGCTCCAATGAGGGGAGTTGGCGCCGTTCTTCACCCGTCATTCGCGCCAGCCGGGAGGTGATGCCGGTAAGCGCAGCCCTGGGGACGAAGCGATCGTGAACGAGCGCCGGCTCGTATCGGGTCAACCCGAGGTGCAGCACGGCCGCGGCGGTTACCGTCCCAGCCGTGCCCACGACCTGACGTGGCCCATTCTTGGATCGCAGCCTCGCCGCTTCACGTAACGCGTTCCGAGCGGCCGAGTCCAGCGCGCGCACCTCGTCGTCGAGCGGCGGATCATGATGCACCCACCGTTCGCTGAGCTTGACCACCCCAAGGTCGAGGCTGAGCGCGCAGTCAATGCGCCCGTCGCACACGCGGATCAGCTCGGTACTTCCGCCGCCGATATCCACGATGATCGCGTCCGTGACCGGCCGGTCGGCGGTCGCCAATCCTGTTCGCACGCCCAGCCAAGTACGACGGGCCTCCTCCTCTCCGGAGATCACCTCCACGTCGAGCCCCACCTCTCGCTTCACGCGAGCGAGAAAGTCCTCGGCGTTGACGGCCTCGCGAACCGCGCTGGTGGCGACGGCGACCACGGCATCCACGGAATGGCGATCGACGATGGCGCGGATCTCCCGCAGCGCCTCGACCGCACGCGTCATGGCTTCGGGGGTGAGTCTCCCGGTCTGCCCCACCCCCTCCCCCAAGCGCGGAATCACCCGATACACGTGGCGCGTGCTCACCCGGCCATCGGCCGTCACCGCGCCGATCAGCAACCGAAAGGCGTTGGTCCCGAGGTCGATGGCCCCGACCACCGCGTCGTCGCGTCTCCCCACCTCCCGTCTCCGTCCCTACGGCTCCGCAACCCCCGCCAGATCGTCCATCAATCTGCGCTCCTCGGCAAGCAGCGCGTCGATCCCTCGGCATCGACGGACCACCTGTTCATCTGTTGGTTCCACCGCCCCTCCCGCGCTCAAACACGACGCGAGGTAGATCCCCAGATCAGCGTGGGCCGCCGCCAGCTCCGCGCGTGTGTTGCGGAGGCGCCACCGGAGGCGGACGATCTCCGGAACGGAGCGGCCGCCGCGAACCGCTCCCGCCACTGCGGCGAAGACCGCCAGAAGGCCGGTGGTTCCGTCCTCTCGAATCTTTCGCCACACGTCCAGTCGAGACACGTGCACCTGATCGCCTCCCTATCCAACGGTCGCGAGCGCGAAGCGGGTTCCCCAAGCTCGCTTGAGCGCCGTCCGCAACAGCGCGTGTTCGGGAAGGGAAAGCGTCGGGTCCGTGTCCAGCACGGCAAACGCCTCCCGCCGGGCGAGATCAACCAGGCGGGCGTCGCGAGTCAGCTTCGCCACCTTCAAATCGGGCACGCCCGACTGACGGGTGCCGAGGAACTCCCCCGGGCCGCGCATTTCGAGGTCGCGTTCGGCAATCAGGAATCCGTCTCGGACCTCCTGCATTGTTTCCAGGCGCTGCCTCGCTTCCTCCGAGACGCGATCCGGAGACAACAAGAGACAGAGCGAGGCATGAGCCCCCCGGCCGACGCGGCCGCGAAGTTGGTGAAGCTGGGCCAGACCGAAGCGGTCGGCATGCTCGATCACCATCACCGTCGCATTCGGCACGTCGATGCCCACTTCAACCACCGTGGTGGCCACCAACACCTCAAGCCGGCGGGAGAGGAACGCCTGCATCGCGGCGTCTTTGTCGCTTCGGTTCAGGCGACCGTGCAGCAGGCCGACGCGGGCGCCGGGACACTCCCTGCCGAGCCGCTCGGCGAGCGCGGCAACCGAGCGGATTTCTCCGTCGTCCGACTCGTCGATTCGCGGGGCCACCACGTAGACTTGCCGTCCCCTCGCCAGCGCCTGCCGAACCGCCTCGTTCGCCGCCGGGCGCTGGGCCTCACGGTACCATCGCGTCTCGACGGGTATTCGACCGACCGGCATCTCGTCGATCACCGAGACGTCCAGATCGCCATACACGGTGATCGCCAGCGTGCGCGGGATCGGGGTCGCAGTCATGATGAGCACATCGGGATGGTACCCCTTCCTGACCAGATGCGATCGCTGCAACACGCCAAATTTGTGTTGTTCATCGACCACGGCCAAACCGAACCGTGCAAAGCGAACTCCAGGCTGCAGGAGAGCGTGCGTGCCGACCACACAATCGATATCGCCGCTCGCCAGGCGATCGAGGACCAGCCGCCGGTCTCGGCGAGGGGACTCACTCGTGAGGAGGGCCACCCGGACCCCCAGCCCACCGAGCACGTTCGACAACTGACGGAAATGCTGCTCGGCGAGCAGCTCGGTCGGAGCCATCACCGCAGCTTGATAGCCGTCGCCGACCGCCATCCAGATCGCCGCCGCCGCCACCACGGTCTTGCCGCATCCCACGTCGCCGTGGATCAACCGGTTCATGGGGCGGGACGAGGTCATATCGCGACGCACCTCGTCGACCACCCGCCGCTGGGCAGCGGTGGGCTCAAACGGCAGCGAGGTCCAGAACCGCGCGAGGCGACCCGGCGAACACTCGAACGTGATACCCAAGGAATCGCGTTCGGTCTGGCGGCGCCGAGCGACCAGCCCCAGTTGCAACAGCAGCAGCTCTTCGAACGCCAGGCGTCTGTGGGCGGGACCGATGCCGGCGGTGTATTGTGCAAGATCAGCGTCCGGCGGCGGGAAATGAACGGTGCGGAGCGCCTGCTGTTTCGGAATCAAGCCGTGTCGATCGCGGATCGAGGCTGGCAGGCAGTCTTCGTTCAGGCCACGGGCCGTGGTCAACACCCGATCGACCAGGACCCGAAGGACCCGGGACGTGAGGCCTCGAGTCTCGTGGTAGACAGGAACGACGCGTCCGGTATGCAGCGAGGAACTATCGCCGACGCCCATGACCTCAAACTGCGGGTTGTCTATTTCGGGAAACAGAAGACCACCCGTTCCTTTGACTCGGCCGCTGCACATAAGCTGCTGACCTGGGGCCAAGCGACGTCGAAGGT
The DNA here is from genome assembly GCA_040757335.1 of Nitrospirota bacterium. Lineage (NCBI taxonomy): Bacteria > Pseudomonadati > Nitrospirota > Nitrospirota bacterium. The sequence goes on from JBFLXB010000021.1 coordinate 20,445, forward strand.
ACGGTTGATTGAACCATTTGAGCGTCACGGTCCCACTCCCGTCGCTCAAAATCGCCCGAAGGATACGCAGCCGACGACGCGCAGTCACCATCTCGTCGACCGCGTTTACCTCCCCGCAGACCGTGACGTCCTGCCCGACGCGAAGAGCGGCCAGCGGCGTGGTGGCCGCGCGGTCTTCGTACCGCCACGGGAGCTGCCACAGCAGGTCCTCCACCCGCTCGATCCCGAGCGTCCGGAGTAACGCAGCGCGACGAACACCGATCCCGGGCAACGCCTCGATCGCGTCCGACAGGGCAAGCCCGCGATCCCCAGGATTCGACTCCGGGACACTCGCCGTCCGCCCCCCGAGCGAACGCCGGCTCATACGGCTCAGAACCTCGCGCACGGCCTCCAGTCGCTCTCTGCGTTTCGGAGGCGATAACCCGTCATAGGTGGAGGCAAGTGCGCTCAGTCGCTCGAGATCGGCGTGAATCGAGCGAAGGCGCGGAATCGCCAGCCCCTCCGCCGCACAATGGACGAGAAAGGCCCCCAGGTTGCGAACCACCGCCAGCCCCCTGCCGCCATCTCGAATCGCAAAGTCGACCGGGCGCGCCAAGCGGAGAAGATACGCCTCAACCGACGGACTGGAGCGAAGCGACGCGTGAGACGCCGATGAGGGTTGGGTCGCTTGCACTTTTTTGGGGTCCGTGTTATCGTTCACGACCTTTGATGACCAGAAGATAGGAGCGTTTCATGGGCCGGACATGTGCGATTTGCGGTAAAGGACGACAGGTGGGATTTAACGTGAGTCACGCCCACAACAAGACCAAAAAGGTTTGGGAGCCCAATCTCCACTCGGTTCACGCGATCGTCGGCGCGGCGGTCAAGCGCCTCAAGGTCTGCACCGGTTGTCTGAAATCCCAAAGGGTCCGGAAAGCCGTCTGAAGGCGTTGCGTCCCCACCCAGAGGGCAGGCGGATGCCTCAAAACGTGTAGGACACGCCGAGTGCGGCCGCGTAGTCCGGACTCGCGGACGACAGCCCGACCGCAAGCGAGGTGTCCAAGACCACCCGTCGATTCACCTCGTAGGTCACCCCGATCATGACATCGAGCAGGTCATCGGAGACGCTCGATTCCCGACTGGTCACCCCTGCAAGCTCCGTGACAACTGTGATCGCGGGCAGGACGGTGTCGTATTCAAACGCCAAGGAATAGTTGACGACGTCATCGAGTGTGCGGCCGGGCGGGCTGCCGACAAAGGTGTATCCCAGATTGAGATGGACGGTCACCGGCCGAAACTCCTTGGAGGCGATTGCGAGCACACCCAGATCCGCCTCTCCAGTGCACGAGGGAGTCACCGACGCGGCGGTCGAGCCCTCGTCGCAGCTCGGGAACTTCAGGACCAGCTCAGCGGCGATGAAGAGCGGGTTGGCCTCACGCCCTTCCAATAGAAGCAGCTTGGGACGGAGCAGGACGTCCCCCACCTCTCCCTGCGTACCACCAGGTCCCGTGGTGAACAAGTAGGGAGCTTCGACCTTAAAGTCGAGTTTGGTCAACAGGCCGGAGGTCAGCTCGGTTTTCAGCGTATACCGGGTGGTCTGGGACGAAAAGCGCGCCGCGTCGAGCCCAACCTCCACTCGAGACGTCCCGTGATCGAGCGTGGGACCTCGTTCGGTCGAAAGAAACGGACGGGCCGCCCACGCGGGACCGCCGGCCAGGGTCCCTACCAACACGACCGAGACCGCCGCCAGCGTCCACGCTCTCATGGCGGCGCATTGTACGGATTTTGCCGGAAACGGTCAAGGAACCGACTCGACGTACGCCGTTGTTTTGCTATGCTTACCGACTGTTCCGCCGCCCACGAGGCGGTGACCCATTGTCTGACAACGGAGGCGTCATGGAAAAAGCCGTTCGAGAAAACGTCAATGTGCTGGTCGTGGACGACGAGGTTGGCCCTCGCGAGTCGCTCAAGATGATTCTGAAACCCTTTTATCACGTCTACACAGCCGAAAACGGCAGCGATGCCCTTGCGCTGATGAAAATCCACAAGATCGATCTGGTCACGCTCGACCTCAAGATGCCAGGGTTGCATGGAACGGAGGTTCTCCAAGCCATCAAACGTGATCATCAGGACACCGAGGTGGTCATCGTGACGGGATTCGGCGGGCTCAAGACCGCGGTCGACGGCATCCGGTTCGGCGCGTCCGACTACCTGCTGAAGCCCTTCAATATCACCGAGATGCTCACCACCATCAGGCGCGTGCTCGATCGGCGGCAGTCCACGCAGACCCCGGTGGGGAACGCGTAGGATCAGGCATTGAAGTCCCGTGCCGCGGAATCGACGGCGCGGGATTGGTGGCCGGGCACGCCGCGTTGATCCGGCGGGGCGGATATCAATCGGATCATTTCTTCCGCGTGCCGGAGAGCGGTGGTGGTGATTCGTTGACCGGCCAGCATGCGCGCGACCTCGCGGACCCGCCCGCGGTCTCGGAGCTGACGAATCGTGGTGCTGGTCCGGCCGCGTTGGATCGACTTCTCCACCAGAAAGTGGGTTTCGGCTCCGCTCGCTACCTGAGGGAGATGAGTGACGCAGAGTACCTGTCGGAAATCCGCGATCGCTCGGAGACGGCGCCCAACCACCTCCGCTGCCGCACCACCCACCCCCGCATCCGCTTCGTCGAAGATCAATGTCGGGACCGAATCCACGCTCGCGAGAACCGACTTGAGCGCCAGCATCACCCGAGAGAGTTCTCCACCCGATGCGATTTTTCGAAGAGGCTTCGCCGGTTCACCGGGATTGGTCTTGATGAGAAAATCGACGCGATCTCGTCCGCCGGGTCCGATCTCGGCTTCGCCCAGCGGGGCCACCTCGACGTGAAATCGTGCCGACATACCCAGGCGCGCGAGTTCCTCATCCACCAGTGACTCGATCTTCGCCGCTGCGTCCGTGCGTCGAAGATGCCACTCATCAGCCAACGCCTCTAAGCGACGTCGCGCCGCTTGGGATCGAGGAATCAGACTGTGATCCGACTCTTCTTCTCGCTCAAGCGCCAAGAGTTCCGTACGCTTACCCTCCAAGAGAACGGGCAGCTCATCCACCGGAACACCGTACTTTCTCCGAAGCCGCTGCAACTCGGCCAACCGTGATTCGATCGTATCCAACCGCCCCTCGTCCTGATCGAAACCGTCCACATACGCCCTGAGAACGGCAGCGACCTCCTGAAGCTGCACGTGGGCGGAGCCTGCGAGATCCGCAGCGTCGGCCAACTTGGGATCAAGGGTGCCCACCCCACCCAGTTCGGCGGCGATTGCGGCCACGCCCTCCAATATTCCCCCGTCCGGTTCCTGCAGGCGGCTGAACGCGTCGTGCGAGACGTTTTTCAAGCGCTCGGCGTGCCTGAGGACCATCCGTTCGCGCTCCAAATCATCCCATTCGTGGGGCTGAACGCGGGCACGGCTCAGCTCATCGACCTCGTGGGCGAGCAACGCCGTCTCTCGAGCTCTCGTCGTTTCACGCGTGGCGCGTGACGCGAGGGCCTGGTCAAGGGTCGACCACTCCGCCCAGGTATCCTGATACGTCCGCCGAAGTTCCTCCACCCTGGCGTAGGCGTCCAGCACGGCGAGAGGGGTGTCCGACCGGGCGAGCGAGTGGTGCTCGTGCTGACTGTGGAGGTCGATCAGCGAACTCGTGACCTGCGCCAGTACCGAGGCCGACACGGGGCGGCCGTTGATGTAGACGCGCCCTTTTCCGGAGGTTGACAACACACGCTGGACCACCAGATCGTCGTCGGCAGGATAACCCATCGTTGCGAGTTGCGCGGCGGCGTCTGATCCGTGGACAACGGTGAACGAGGCCTCCACAATGGCTTCGTCGCACCCAGCGCGAATCAAGTCTGGCGACGCGCGACCGCCCCGTACCATGGTGACGGCGTCGATGACGAGCGACTTGCCCGCCCCGGTCTCACCGGTCAAGACGTTCAGTCGTGGGCCGAACGTGATGTGAAGGTCGTCGAAGAGGGCGAAGTGTTGGACTCGAAGATCGCGGAGCATCCGCTCGCCCTCTGTCGGAAGAGGAACGCGGCGAAACTAGGCCGCCAGTAACGACTCGATTTTGTCCTTAAACTGTTGCTTGGAAGCCGCCCCCACAATCTTTTCGACGGGCTTGCCGTCTCGAAAAAACATCAGCGTCGGAATCCCCATGATCTGATACCGGCTGGCAAGATCGGGGTTTTCGTCGGTGTTGAGTTTTCCGACGGTCAAACGTCCTTCGTACTCCTTCGCCAGCTCCTCAATCGTCGGCGCGATCAATTGGCAAGGTCGGCACCAAGCTGCCCAGAAGTCAACCATGACCAGTCCCGCAGCCTTCAACACCACCGTATCCCATGTGGACGTATCGACTTTCACTGCTTGGCTCATGAAGCCCTCCGTTCGTGGGTATGATCCTAGCCTAAGAAAAACGAGCCTGTCAACGCAGGCTAGAAAAAAAGCGTGGCCCCCTGCGGAACAGGGAGCCACGCCGATTTCCTCGATCCGATCGCGCGGAGTCGAGTCTAGTACATGTCTCCCATGCCTCCGCCGCCGTGCATAGGAGGTGTTTTGGCCTCTTTCTCGGGAATCTCAGCGACCATCACTTCGGTCGTCAACATCAAGCCCGCCACACTCGCGGCATTTTGCAACGCCGTCCGCGTGACTTTGGTCGGATCGATGATCCCGGTTTCGATCATATCGACATAGGATTCGGTCGCGGCGTCGAATCCGTACGTGGGCTTGGACCCGTGGCGTACCTTATCCACCACCACCGATCCCTCCAGCCCGGCGTTGGCCACGATCTGACGGATCGGCTCTTCGAGTGAGCGCCGAATGATGGTGACGCCGATCTGCTGGTCGTGATCCAACTTCAGTTTTTCGAGGGCCGGAACACATCGCAGCAGGGCGACCCCGCCGCCCGGTACGATCCCCTCTTCCACCGCCGCCTTGGTGGCGTGGAGCGCATCCTCGACTCGCGCTTTCTTCTCCTTCATCTCGGTCTCGGTCGCGGCTCCGACGTTGATCACGGCCACGCCGCCGACCAGCTTGGCCAATCGCTCCTGGAGCTTCTCGCGGTCGTAGTCCGAGGTGGTCTCCTCGATCTGGGCCTTAATCTGCTTGACCCGTCCCTGGATCTTGCCCGAGTCTCCCGCGCCCTCCACGATCGTCGTGTTGTCTTTGTCGATCGTGATCCGCTTCGCCCGTCCAAGGTCGGTGATCTTGACGTTCTCCAACTTGAGGCCGAGATCCTCGGAAATCACCTGGCCACCCGTCAAAATGGCGATATCCTCGAGCATCGCCTTGCGGCGATCGCCGAAGCCCGGCGCCTTGACCGCCGCAACATTCAGGGTGCCCCGCAGCTTGTTGACTACCAGGGTGGCCAACGCCTCGCCTTCGACTTCCTCGGCGATGATCAACAGGGGCTTCCCCATGCGCGCCACCTGTTCCAAGATCGGCAGCAAGTCTTTCATCGTGCTGATCTTTTTCTCGTTGATCAGGATGAACGCGTCGTCCAACGCCGCTTCCATCCGCTCCGGATCCGTCACGAAGTACGGAGAGAGGTAGCCGCGATCAAACTGCATCCCCTCGACGACATCCAGCGACGTCGTCATGCTCTTGGCTTCCTCCACCGTGATCACGCCGTCCTTGCCCACTTTTTCCATCGCCTCGGCGATGAGATCGCCGATGGCTTTGTCGTTGTTGGCCGAGATCGTGCCGATTTGCGCAATTTCTTTTTTGGTTTGACAGGGTCGGCTGATCTTTTTCAGTTCGTCAAGCACCACCTCGACCGCGCGGTCGATTCCGCGCTTGATGTCCATCGAGTTCGCTCCGGCGGATACGCTCTTTACTCCCTCCCGGAAGATCGCCTGAGCGAGGACCGTCGCTGTCGTGGTTCCGTCACCCGCCACATCGCTCGTCTTGCTGGCCACTTCTTTGACGAGCTGGGCGCCCATGTTCTCATATGGGTCTTTGAGCTCGACCTCCTTGGCCACGGTCACGCCGTCTTTGGTGATGGTCGGCGCACCGAACTTCTTCTCGATCACCGCATTACGGCCCTTGGGGCCCAAGGTGGCTTTCACGGCATTACTGAGTTGGTTGACCCCTTTCAGGATCGACGCTCGCGCGTCTTCGCTGAATGTTATCTGTTTCGCCATCGTTGTTCCTCCCTCTCTGCTCGATACGATCCTGCTCGGCCGTGTTCAATCGCCGGTCGGCTCTTCGTCACTTTTCGAGGATCCCCAGGATGTCGTCTTCCTTGAGGATCAGGTAGTCGGTCCCCTCGAACGAGATCTTGCTCCCCGAGTATTTATCGAACAGGACCTCGTCGCCCACCTTCACGGACTTCACCTCGCCGCCAACGGCCTCGACTTTTCCCCGCTGGGGTTTCTCTTTCGCAGCGTCCGGGATGTACAGTCCGCCGCTCGTTCGCTCCTGTTCCTCCGAATAGCTGACAAACACCCGTTCCTTGAGCGGTTTAAACGCAACTTTCTTCCGCACTGCCGTCTCTGCGCCCATCGACTCTCCTCCTTGTGACTTGGTGACTTGATCTTTTAGTAGCACTCATCGGCGATGAGTGCTAGCGATAGTACAGAGGGGGAGAAAAAAAATCAAGCAATTTTTTTGTTAACTATTTCAGTATGTTATGTATCTTTTCCTTGCGAGGCTTCTGTTGGTGGGGTCGCCGGTGTCAGGTAATCCTTGAAGATCGCCCAGCTCTTTAGCAATTCAATGGCCTTTTGAAGCTGGAGATCGTCATCAGGGTCCGCACCTTCTCGCGGCAGATCGGGAATCGGCGCGATCTCTGCTGGTTCACTCGACTCGTCAGGAGCCTGCGGCACGGACTCGTTCTCGAGATGGCGCTCCAAGTCTCGTTCGCGGATTACCTGGCGCTTCACGTCGCCCTTTACCACGTTCCGGACCACGATGGTGGGATCAATTCCCGTGTTCTGGATGGACCGGCCCTTCGGCGTGAAGTATTTCGCCGTGGTTAACCGAAGCGCCGATCCATCGCTCAAAGGAATGATGGTCTGGACCGACCCCTTCCCGAAGGTCGTAGTGCCCACGACCACGGCTCGCCCCCAGTCCTGCATCGCACCCGCTACGATCTCCGACGCGCTGGCGCTGCCTTCATTGACCAGGACGATCATCGGGAGGTCGAGGATGGGGTGGGCGCCGTCTGCGGTGTACTCTTCGGCTTTACCCTGGCGGCCCCTGATCGAAACGACCACCTTGCCCTTCGGTAAAAATTGCTCGGAGACCTCGACCGCGGCGGTCAAGAGCCCTCCCGGGTTGTTCCGAAGGTCCAAGATCAGCGACTGCATCCGCTGTTGCCGCAGGCTGTCGAGCGCTCGGTCCAGGTCCTCTCCCGTCTGTTCTTGGAACTGCGTCAGACGCACGTATCCGATGCCGTTCTCCAACACTTTGTGCTTGGTGCTCTGGATCTTGATGATCTCGCGGACCAGCGTGACATCGAGCGGGGACTCAGCCCCTTCGCGCTCGATCGTCAACGTGACCTTGGTGCCCTTGGCCCCTCGCATCTTGTTGACGGCATCCATCAGGGTCATGTCTTTGGTGGTCGTCCCGTCGATCTTCACGATTCTGTCGCCCGCAAGGACTCCAGCCCGGTCTGCCGGCGTCCCCTCGATCGGAGCGATCACGGTGAGTCGCTCGTCTTTCAGGCCGATCTGGATGCCCAGCCCGCCAAATTCTCCCCTCGTGTCCACCTGCATTTCCTTGTACACGTCCGGGGGCATGAACGCCGAGTGGGGGTCGAGTGTATTGAGCATTCCCCGGATCGCGCCATACACGATGTCTCGGGTCGCGGTCTCTTCCACGTAATCACGCTGAACCTTGTTCAGCACCTCGGTAAACGGCCGCAGCTCTTCGTAGGTCTCGACCTGTTGGGCAATCCCCTTCCCCTCCAACACTCGCCCGGATAGGAGCCCGGCGACGAACACCACGAAAACGCCGAGCGGCACCCAGCCGGCGCGTCGATAATCGGTCATTCTGTTCCTCCTCGTTTCACCAACCACCCCAACGGATTGAGAGGACTCTCTCCGTGCCTCAATTCGAAGTATACCCGGCCATCGCTCTCCGCCGCAGACGCTTCACCAAGTCGATCGCCAGGCCCAACCGCGTAACCAGGCTGGACCTGGACGGATGTGGCGTTGGCGTACAGAGAGAGGTATTGATCGCCGTGATCGACAATCACGACCATGCCATACCCTTTGACCCGATCCGCGTAGGCGACGGTCCCCTCCGCGACGGCGCGGATGGCTTCCCGTTTGGCCACTTTGATTTCAATCCCTTTGCGATCTACATAGGTCCCGAAACGCGGATGCTTCTGGCGGCCGAACAGGCTGACCACCTCGCCTTGGACCGGCCAGACGAGCCGTCCCTTCAACGCGGCCAGTCCCACCCCTTCTCGGGGCGCTTTGGACGTGAGAACCAGATCACTGATGAGCGCCTCGAGCCGCCGCGATGCCTCTTCGAGATCGCGGATCGATTTGCTGTACGCCACTCGCTCCGTCCGAAGCTCACTCAGCAAACGACGCCGGGCTGCCCGCTCGGCCAGCACCGCCTTCAGCGCGGCCCGCTCCTCGCGTCGAACGTCTTCGAGGTCTTGTCGCAATTGTTCCAACGTCTGAACCTGCTCGGACAGCGAAACCGCCGTCGCCTGCGCCTCGATCACCGCACGACGGTCTCGTTCGACCACCCGTCGAACCGTATCATAACGAACCGTCATTTCCGCCGGCGCGGCCGCAACAACGAACGTTCCATCATACACCCCTTTCCACTTAGCCAGTTCGCGAACTCGCGTCCTGGCCACCCGACGGGTTTCATCGGCTCGGTCCTGCAGGTCGACCAACGTGCGCACCGCCTCGGCGATTTCTTGATCTTTGTGGTCCACGCTCAACTCCGCAAGGCGGAGGGCACGGCGTTGAATGGTCAGCACCCGCTCCGACTCGCGCAGGCGCTCTGCCACGGTCCGTTCCTTCGAATGAACCCGATCACGCTCTTTTTTGATCCGATCCAGCTCTTGCTGAAGTTCGGCGAGTTCTTGGCGCTCCTTCGCGATCCGCTGCGCCAGCGAGTCTTTCGCCCATCCGTGGCCCGCGGGTGCCCCAAGCAGAACGAGTACCGCGAACGCGACAACCCGACCCCGACCCGCGAGGCCGCATTTACGGGGCTGCGTGTCGTACCCGGCGAACCGCCACAAGACTTCCAATCCCTCCTACCAAGATGCCCAGACCGATCAAGCCCGGAAGGAGTCCGGCTGGGAAGTCCAGCCGACCGACCCATCCCGCCAACAAGCCTTCGAACGCGGCCCCCCATCGGTATCGAATGGCCAGCCACACCCCGCTCAACAAGGCAGACGCGATCAGGCCGCCCAAGAGCCCGATGGTGACCCCCTCCAAGAAAAAGGGTTTGACGATCACGCCTTCGGAAGCGCCAAAAAGGCGCAGGAGCGACACCTCGGCCGCTCGATATCGAAAGGAGATATGGACCATCACGCCGATCACCACGGCCACCCCGCAGGCCAGTGCCACTCCGACCGCCGTGCCCAGGATCGACACGGCGCGGGCCGCGACGCTGAGATCCCGAATCAGGCTTTCCCCGTACCGGACCTCCTCAACCCCTGGGAACTCGGACCAGCGTGAGGCGAGGCGTCCCATGGCCTCGGGACGCTGGGCATTCTCTCTCATGGACACTTCGATCGAAGCCGGAAACGGGTTCTCTCCAAGCCCTTCCAGAGAAGAACGGTCGAGCTGCATGAACCGGAGAAATTCCTCCTGGGCTTGGGCCTTGGAGATCATGCGTTGGGTGCCCACCGCAGGCTCCGAAGCGATCGCGGCGCGAACGGCGTTGACCTCGTCCGAAGACGCCGCGTCGGTGAGATACACCACAACCTTCACGTCAGCGCGCCACCCCCGCATGAGCACCCACGCATTCCACGCGACGAGCCAGCACCCCCCGGTGAGGGTCAGGACCACCGCGGTGGTGATCGTCACCCAGATCGTGGGACCGCGGTAACCCGCTTTCACGCGCACCCCCTTTTCGCGGGCCCTTCCTCAATGCGCCCCTCGCGCAGGAACAGGCGACGGGCTCCCAACACCTTGGCCACTTCTGGATCATGCGACGCCACGAGCATCGTCACGCCCCGGGCGTGCACGTCCCGCAGCACCGCCAGCACCGAGGCGGCGGTCGCCCGATCGAGCAGGGCGGTGGGTTCGTCGGCGAGGACCACCGCGGGGCGCGGTGCCAAGGCTCTGGCGAGAAGAACGCGTTGCGCTTCACCCGCCGACAGTTGGTCCGGGTAGTCGTCGCGACGCCCTTCAAGCCCGAACGTTTTCAATAACTCGTACACGCGTACCCGCCGTTCGCGTAACGGGGTTCTCACCGCCCGCAGAGCCAGAGCCACGTTCTCTCCCACCGTCAGGTGCACGAGAAGGGGCATCCCGGTCACGAGCAAGCCCATCGTGCGCCGGACCTGCGCCAGAGCGGCTGGTCCGTTCGCGCTGACCTCAACCCCGCCCACCGCAATTTCCCCGGCGCTGGGACGCTCGATTCCGGCCACCAACCGGAGCAGGGTACTTTTGCCGGCCCCGGTCGGTCCCTCGACCACCACGAGATCGCCCCGTATCATCCGGAGCGACACCCCACGCAACACGTCGATACCGGAGAAAAACGACTTCCAGACGTCGACGACCTGGACCCCCAACGGAGACGGTGCCGCCGTGCGTTCGGACGCCGTGTCCAGTCGACGGCCGAATACGGTCGGCGTGGGCATCACGCGCTCCGGCTCCGCTTTGACTGCAGGTATTCGTCGATCACTTCATCGAGCGTCCGACGGCCGCGCGGAATCGACGGCGGGGGCGTTGGCGGGGACGATGCCGTTTGCTGAGCGGCCGTGGTTCGGCCGACGCCGGAACGTTGTTCCGACGCCAGACTCTTGATCATCGCTTGGTGTTGCTCCTTCATCATTTCCCGGATCACGTCGGGGTTGGGCCCGGATTGGAGCACATCGGCGTATGACACTTTGCGCGACGAGAGGATAGCGCCCCCCGCGAACAGGTGGGTCACGATAACCGGATTCTGCTGGCCCCCGTCCTCGGTCTGGACGTGATAAATTTTCCCGTCGTGTTCAATATCCGTATTGATTCCGCTCAGCATAGGCTTTCGCTCACCTCGTCACGGCCACGGCGCTCCGCACGCTACAGTAATCCCGACGCGTCAAAGGCGTTGGTGATGACCTCGACACGCGGCGTCCATGTCGCTCGTTCATCAATTACCACGATGTCAAACCGGCACGGCGGTTCTCCCAGTCGTCGCCGGGACAAATAGCGTTGCGCCAGCCGAACGATTCGTCGTTGTTTTCGTCCATCGACCGCGTACGCCGGGTCGCCAAACTGCACCGCGCGACGCGCCTTGACCTCGACAAATACCAGCGTATCGCCGTCGTACGCCACGACATCCAATTCGCCCCAACGCGACCGGCAGTTGCGTTCGATGATTCGATACCCGAGGCGAACCAACGCGTCGGACGCGACCGCCTCGCCACGCCGCGCAAATGCACCCGTCTCACTACGCATCACCCACCGCCTGGTGCAGCACCGGACGAAAGGTTCGACGATGAATGCGACAAGGTCCCAGGTGTGCGAGCCGCTCAAGGTGACGCGGGGTCCCGTAGCCCTTGTGGACGGCGAACTCGTACTGGGGATAGCGGGCGTCGTAATCGATCATGAACCGATCCCGAGCGACTTTGGCCACGATTGACGCCGCTGCAATCAGGTAGCTGGTGGCGTCGCCGTGGACGATCGCGCGCTGCGGAAACGGAACACCCGGGAGGGCCACCGCATCAACCAGTACGGCGTCGGGTTGGGCATTCAGACGGTTGACGGCCTGTTCCATGGCCTTCACGGTCGCGCGGAAGATATTGATCCGGTCGATGTCCCCGACATCCACCACGCCCAGGCCGATGGCCGAGGCGCGTCCGACGATCTCGTAATACAGGCGCTCCCGCTCACGCGGCGTGACTGTTTTCGAGTCACGCACGCCGGGTATCGGTTGGCTCCAGGGCAGGATCACGGCTGCCGCCACGACCGGCCCGGCCAGGGGACCCCGTCCCGCCTCATCGATCCCGGCGATGGTGACGTAACCCGAGGCGACTAGCTCCTGCTCATACCTGAGCACCCGAGAACCGCCTCCAGCGGACGGTCGCTGCGCTAGCAGGGTGCTGAAAAACTCCGCACCCTGCTTTCCCAGGGGCTCGCGCCCCTAGGACGGCCCCGAAGAGCGGGGCCTGTGACCCCTCGAAGGGAGCCCACCCCCTTCGAGCAACCCCCTCGCAGGCTTTTTCGGCAGCCTGCTAGGAAACGGGAAGCGTCTCGGCGGCGACCGTCTCGGTCTCTTCCGCGCCGACCACGGCCTTTGACGCGGTCGCCTCCATACCCCGTTCGGCGATCCGTGCCGCCCGTCCCTGTTTGGACCGCAGATAATACAGCTTGGCGCGGCGCACCCGGCCCGATCGGACCACCTCCACCTTCTCAACGAACGGAGAGTGTACCGGAAAGATCCGCTCCACGCCAACGCCGTATGACACCTTCCGGACGGAGAACGTTTCCCGATTGCTGGTGCCCTTCCTCGCGATCACCACGCCCTCGAATACCTGGATCCGTTCCTTCTCGCCTTCGATCACCTTGACGTGGACGCGGACCGTGTCGCCCACCTCAAACTCCGGAGCCCCGGTTTTGAGCCATCGTTTTTCGATCCGCTGCATCTGGTTCATGGATCCTCCTTGCCCGGAGAACATCGGGAGCCACTGCTCCGGTTCCCGTTCGCATCGATCAAGTCAATTCGCTCGGTTCACCCATCGAACCGGTCGCCACGGACGCGGCATCGTCTCGGATAATCCGCGCCCGTTCTTCGTCGCTGAGGTGCGCGCGGACCCAGAGGTCAGGCCGCCGACGGGAGGTTTCCCGCAACGACTGTTCCCGCCGCCATCGACGAATCTCCTCATGATGACCGGACAGCAACACCTCGGGCACCCGCATGCCGCGGAACTCCGCGGGGCGGGTGTACTGGGGGTATTCGAGCAGCCGTTCCACGAACGACTCTTCACGGGTCGACTGGGGGTCGCCGAGCACACCGGGAACCAGCCGCGTGGTGGCGTCCAGCATCGCCAGCGCCGCCAACTCTCCGCCTGTCAACACATAATCGCCGATCGAGACCTCTTCCCACGGCGCCGTGCCGTGGATGCGCTCGTCCACCCCTTCGTAGTGACCGCACAAGAAGGTGAGCCGCCGGGTTTCACGGCTCCACGCTTCAGCGACATCGTGGGTAAAGAGCCGCCCGCGCGGCGACGTCAACACCCAGTGCCTGGGCTGCGCATCGACTCGAAGGGCGTCCACGGCGCGGGCAACCGGTTCGACTTTCAAGACCATGCCGGCGCCGCCCCCATAAGGAACGTCGTCCACCGTGCGGTGACGATCTTCGGTGAAGTCCCGCAAGTCGATCACGCGCACCGCCAACCGCCCGAGCTCGCACGCGCGCCGCAAGATGCTCGTCCCCAATACGGCCCGCAGCATGTCGGGGAACAACGTGATGATGTCACACTGCAGCGTCATCCAACCATCCATTCGGCGGCCGAACCGTCACCCGACGCGTCTCACGATCGACACGGATCACGAGCTCTCGCACCAGGGGAAACAAGCGTTCGGTCCCGCCGTCGTCGAGCACCAACAGGTCGTACGGTCCAGTGGACCACACGTCCCGCACGGTCCCAACGGATACGCCAGACTCCGTCGCCACCGCCATGCCCTTCAGTTCGTCGTAATAGAAGCGATCATTCTCCAATGGCGCGCGCTCGGACTCCTCAATCGCTAAAGCGCATCCCCGCCAACCGTCGACCGCGTCGATCGACGTACACCCCTGGAACCGGAGGGTAAGGGTCCCCCCCGACGCACCTTCGGCCCCGGCCAAGGTCACACGCACCGGCGGCTGGGCCATCACCCAGAAACCGGCTCCGACCTGAAACCGGCCCGGAACGTCGGACCACGATTCGGCTTTGACCGCGCCGCGAAGGCCAACAGGCCTCAACAGGCGAGCCACCATCACCGGTTCGCGAGGCCCAGATCGGGGTTCTTTCACCCCTGCACTCGTCGGCGCCGCGTCGGTCACACCGCGCGCACGGATGGGGCTCCGACTCCGGCGCGCTTTAACAGCTGGCGAACCGTGGTCGTCATCTGTGCTCCCCGCTCCAACCAAGCCTTCGCCTTCGCCGCATCCACGCGGACCGCGGGAGGCTCGGGCAACGGATCATAGGTGCCCAACACTTCAATAAACCGTCCGTCTCGTGGCGACTGCGAGTCCGCCACCACGATGCGGTACAACGGTCGCTTGTGTCGACCGTGTCGTGCCAACCGAATCTTGACCATATTCGTCCTTTCTCCTTCTGCCTGCTTCCTTCGTTTCAGGAAATTCCCGCCGAAACAGCGGTTACTCCACTCGCTTGACCGCGTGTTTGGCCGCCTTGATCAAGCCCGCGTAGCCGTCGTTTGACACGGTGCCCACGCCGTACGAAACCGACAAATCGCCGCGCAACCGACCTTCGGCCTTCTGAGCCTTGAGTCTCGCCTCGATCCGAGACACCAAACTCGCCGCACCGTCCGAATCCGTGTCGAGCAATACCATCGCGAACGCCGCGTGATCATACCGTCCCGCGATGTCAACCTTCCGAAGCGACGCACGGACCGCCTCACCGACCGCCCGGATGGCCTGATCGGCGTCCGGCCCGTCCAAGACCTCCCCGGACATGGAGACGACGACGGCCGCCAGCTTCCGTCGCTGGCGCTCGGCCAACTTGACCTCACGCCGATAGAGGTCGTCGAAGTAGGTTCGGGCGTAGAACCCCGACACCCGATCCACCCGATCGACCGACAGAATCTCCTCTTCGAGCGCAGCGCGATCTGTCACGTCTCGGATCAGGATCATGGCCAACGCTGACCCGTCTACCGCCTTCAACGGTACACACGCCGCCGGCGCGGTCTGTCCGCCGCGACCGGGCAAATTCACTTCGAGGACCGGACTCGTCTCCTGGCGCTCCAGCGCCGCCAGACCGGGGCAGGCCGTCTCGCACAGTTCGAACCCCTCGGCGTTCTGACACACCGCAACCTCGTTGCACACTCGCTGCCCCAACGCAGTGTCAGCCGAGCACGCGGTGAGCCGCTCAGCCGACGGGTTGAGGGCCACGATGCGCAAGGCCCGGTCGATGACCATCACCCCGTCCGAGGTGTGTTGAAACAACTCTTTCACCCGTTCCCGCTCGATCTCGAACCCCACGGGTCCCTCCTGAGTCGGCGGTGATGCGGCCTGGGGCGTCAGGCGGAAAACAGTCTTGCCGCCAGGTGTCGGCCGCGTCCGGTCTTCAGCGTCTTCATCATCCGTTTGGCTTGGATAAACTGCCGAAGGAGCTGATTGACATCCTGAACCGTGGTCCCGCTTCCCCGGGCGATGCGTTTTCGGCAACTTCCGTTGATCACCTCGGGATGGCGCCGCTCGCGTGGCGTCATCGAGTTCACAATCGCTTCAACGCGCGCCAGATCTCGCTCCGGCGCGCTGCCCTCCAGGCGGCCGGTAAGTCTATCCCCTCCGGGAATCATCGCCAGCACGTCCGCGAGCGGCCCCAGCTTCTTGACCTGTTGGACTTGCGCCCTAAAGTCTTCCAGCGTGAACGAGTCGGCGTTGACCGAGTCGGCGATCCGCTGCGTGTCGGTTGCCGAAAATGCTTCGCGCGCTCGCTCGACCAATCCCTCTACATCACCCATCCCCAAGATCCGAGAGGCGACGCGATCCGGGTGAAACGGCTCCAACGCCGTCAACGACTCCCCGGTCCCCAAATATTTGACGGGCTTTCCGGTGACCGCCAGCATCGACAACACCGCCCCGGCTCGAGCATCACCCTCTGTTTTCGTCAGCACAATTCCCGTCAATCCGATGCGTTGTTCGAACTGCTCAGCGATGGACAGGGCCGACTGACCGGTCATCGCATCAGCCACCAACAAGACCTCGTGAGGAGCCACCACCTCGCGAATTGCCGACAACTCGGCCATGAGAGCGTCGTCAATCTCGAGACGACCCGCGGTGTCGAGGATCACGATATCCATGGCGAGCGCGTCAGCCTTGGCCACCGCGGCCCGACAAACAGCCTCTGGCGTCGTTTCCTCGCCAGCCACGTAAACCGGCACCGAGATTTGCTGACCTATTACCTCGAGTTGCCTGACCGCCGCCGGCCGCTTGAGGTCCGCGGCGCCCAGCAGGACGCGTCGGCCGTTTGACGAGAAAACCCTGGCGATCTTTCCAGCCGTCGTGGTCTTGCCCGCGCCTTGGAGTCCCACCAGCATGATCACGGTTGGCGGGTTAGCCGCCAACTGGATGGCTCGATGCGAGTGCCCCATCAACGCCCCCAGCTCTTCCCAGACGATGGTCAAGACCTGTTGGCCGGGCGACAGACTTTGCAGAACGTTCTGCGCAAGCGCGCGCGGCTTCACACGATCGATCAAACTTTTGACAACCTTATAGTGGACGTCGGCCTCAAGCAATGCCAGTCGGATGTCGCGAAGGGCTTCTGTTACCGCGGCTTCGTCCAACAAACCGCGGCGACGCAAGCGCTTGAACACGTTTTCAAACTTTTCCCTGACCCCGGTCCACACCGTCAAATGACTCCCGTTGCTACGAGTCGCATCGAGCGCACCGCCACCTAAACCGCGTGCCCCAGCGTGCTCGGAGCCGTTGACGCCTCTTTCATCGAGGGCGTCGTCGTTACCGCAACCGAAACAGTCTAGAGAAGCGACCGCCGAAAGTCAAGGATATTTCCTTTGTCTTTTCAATTGCTCCAGCTCATTCGGCCTCCGCAGACTTGGCCCATCACCGATATCCCGACCAAGAATGGAACGGCCCAAAAGGTCAGCTCGAACCACTGTCGCAGGGGAACCACCGCCAGCACCGGAAGGTGGACGTGGAACCATCGGAGCGAGAATTTCGGCGACGCGGCACGAAGACGTCAGGCCCCAAGGTAGAGCACGAACACGGCACTCCCCACGCGGCAAGAAGCGTGATGCGGCTCACCCGCTTTGCCCCCAGATATCCACAAATTACCGGGGACCCGACGATCTGACCCTCTGCGCAGTTCCACGGGGGCACGGTGCGACGCTATCAAGCCGCCGTAGAAATCTCAAATCCCGACTGTTCGGAGTGTCGGGATCCGCCGGGCCGCATCGAAGCGACCCGACCTCCAGGCAGCGGGAGGGGTCTACTGCTGGGGGTCGGAGGAAGAGCGCTTGTGAACGAACTCTGCGACTTGGCGAGGCGTCATGGGCGCCGGAGAACTCGTTGTGTTGGTCCTCAGAAGGTGAAGAAAGGACCGTTCCACGTTAAAGGTGTTCTGGCAGGTCAAGCAACCCAGCAGGTGGGTGTAGACTCGAGTGCGGTCACGCTCGTCGAGCTCTCCGTCCAGATACGGATACAAGAACTTCATGATGCCGTCGCAGTCGCTCATTACGCTGCAAGTGTCCTGGCGACAGGACACCACGAGAACGTGTGGTGGGCGGGAGTGGGCGCGTCTGGGATTCGGAACGCGGAGTATTGGCTAGGCCACCGCGTGTTGGTGGCTCGCTGACACCGCGCGGGGTTGGCGATGGGCCCAATAATCCTTGAGGGATTTTTTCAGCAGGTTCCTCCCGCGGGACAAGCGCGACATCACGGTGCCGAGCGGACAACTCATGATTTCAGCGATCTCTTTATAGTCAAACCCCTCGACATCTTTGAGGAGAACGGCCAAACGAAGTTTGTGCGGCAAAGAATCCATGGCCCGCTGGAAGTCCTGTCGGAAGAGCCCGCGTTGATGGCGGTCGCTCGCGGCGACCAAAATTTCTTTCGGAGACTCGTAGGGGTCGTCCTCCACAATCTCAAGCTCTGTCAGCGAGACCTCACGGGCACGCTGGTGGTAGCGGTTGATGAAGAGATTCTTGGTGATCGTAAACAACCACGCCTTATAATTCGCGATGTGTTCATACCGGTGGTAGAAACGGAAAGCCCGAAGATACGCATCCTGAACCAAATCGTGTGCGTCATCGCTGTTGCCGGTTAAAACCAGCGCAAAACCATACAGTGAGTCCAGATACTTGAGCGTCAGATCCTCAAACTCGGCTTTTTTTGCTGCTCCGGGTCCTTCCAGCGTCATCACTGCGTTTTCCATCGTCTCTACCCCGCCCCCCAGAAAGGTGATTCGATCTTGCCCACGGACAGGGTGGAGACGCTGCAAGCCTGACGCCAGAACTCTCAGGGCAGTTTTTGGGGGTCTATTGGAGCTTGGGAGTGCGTCTAATGGGAAAAGGTTCCCAAACTTTTCCACTATTAGGCCTGACGCGGACCAGTTTTCAACAGCTAATCCACCGTCAATGCATAGGGAGGGAAGGTGAGAGGATGGGAAGGGAAATCCCCTACCATGCTCTCACCTGTGTAAGTCAGTACATAGTCCTCAGCTACAACGCGAATACCCACATATCCCACATTTCTCACATCCTTCCTCAAACTTGAGTTCGCAGCCGCAATCGGGACACGGAAACGCGACTTTTCCCGTCCGCTTGTACACGGCAAGCGGCTCTATCTCGGCGTCCAGCGTGGTTGGAGCCTTCGCCGCCAGATACTCCGCGACGCTTTTCGCGATGGCGTCTGAGCAGGACAACACCCGGTCGGGACCAACGCCATACGGTTTGTCGCAGCGGATGCCGACCAGCTGTTTGACGATCGCACGAGGGTCAGCGCCGGCTCGCAACGCCAGGGAAATCAGGCGACCGATGGCTTCGTTAAACGAGGCCTCGCAACCACCGGATTTTCCCATCATGTTGAATACCTCAAACGCGCGACCGGTTTCGTCTTGATTGACGGTCACGTACAGATCCCCGCATGATGTCTTCGTGCGGCTGGTGCTGCCGGTCGTCGTACGAGGGCGCGGCTTGGGCATGATCAGCGACGGCGTTCCTCCCGCGGGAGGTGGCAGGACCGGCGGCACAACCGGGAGCGCCACCTGGTCGACCACCGATGTGGCGGCCGGTGCCCCGAGGGCTGCCTCTGATCCGACGGAGACGGATGTCTTCGCTGATTGCCCGATATTGAGTACCTGCTCGTCACGGCTGCCGTCTCGGTAGACGGTAATTCCTTTGCAACCGAGCGTATACGCAAGTTGGTAGGCCTTTTTGACGTCCTCCACCGTGGCGCTGGCCGGCAAGTTGATGGTTTTGGACACGGCACTGTCGGTGTGCGCCTGAAACGCCGCCTGCATCCGAACGTGCCATTCCGGCGCGACGTCGTGAGAGGTCGCGAACACCCGCTGCCAATGCTCGGGGACGTCGCTCAAACCGCGAGCCGAGCCGTGGTTGTCGAGGATGCGCTGGATGAGGTCATCGCGCCAGAATCCCTCCCGCTTAGCCACCTCGATGAAGTCCTCCAGCACATACGGGAGGTGCTCCCCATCCATCACGTTCTTGTACCAGATCAAGGAAAATTCAGGCTCACACCCGCCCGACGTATCCGCAATCATGGAAATGGTCCCGGTCGGCGCTACGGTGGTCACGTACGAGTTGCGCAGTCGGTGGCCCTGTTTCTGGTGCAGCGATCCCTCCCAATAGGCGTACGGCCCGCGCTCGTCCGCCAACCGCCGTGATTCGTCGTAGCCGATATCGCGGAAGAACTTCATGATCTGCCGCCCCATCGCAACGCCGTCATTGGAATCGTAAGCGATGCCGAGCTTAAACAACAGCCGGGCGAACCCCATAATCCCCAAGCCGATCTTCCGATTCGCCTTGGTGATGGCTTCGATCTGCGGAATCGGGTAAGCGTTCATGTCGATCACGTTGTCCAGAAATCGAACGCTGGTTCGAATCGTCTGTTCCAATCGCGACCAATCGATCTCGTAGCAGCCGTTCTGCCGGATCACGTGGCGTTCGACGTTGATGCTCCCCAGGTTGCACGATTCATATGGGAGCAGGGGTTGCTCCCCGCAAGGATTGGTCGCTTCCATGGCCGCGACGTGCGGCGTCGGGTTGGTGCGGTTGGTGACATCGATGAAAAACAATCCGGGTTCGCCGTTGCGCCAAGCCGAAGACGCGATGCGGTCGAAGACCTCACGCGCGGGCAGTCGTCGCACGGTTTGACCGTTGCGGGGGCTCACGAGGTCGTACTCTTCCCCCCGCTCAACCGCCGCCATGAATCGATCGGTAATCGCTACACTGATATTGAAGTTGGTAATCTCCTTGGTATCCGTCTTACAGGTGATGAACTCGAGCACGTCGGGATGGTCCACGCGCAGGATGCCCATGTTCGCCCCGCGGCGTGTCCCCCCTTGTTTGACGGCTTCGGTCGCGTGGTTGAACACTTTCATAAATGAGACCGGCCCCGAAGCCACGCCCCCCGTTGTGCGCACCACATCATCCTTGGGCCGCAACCGTGAAAAGGCGAATCCCGTTCCTCCGCCGGTCTTGTGAATGATCGCCGCCTGCTTGACCGTTTCAAAAATGTCCTCCATCGAGTCGCCGACCGGCAGGACGAAGCAGGCGGACAATTGTTGCAACTCCCGGCCTGCATTCATCAGGGTCGGGGAGTTGGGCAGGAAGTCCAACTCCGCCATGATCGTATAAAACCGTTCGTACGCGCGATCCACTTCGGCGTCGGTCCCGTACAACCGCTCGGCCTGCGCGATGTTCCGCGCCACGCGCTCGAACAGTTCCTGCGGGGACTCGACGACGCGGCCCTGCTCATCCTTCGCCAAGTACCGCTTCTGAAGGACCTTCAGCGCATTCGGCGAGATGCGTGGAGCGGGAGATTTCGAGACGGTCGGGGCCGAATCGCCGGTCATCTGGGCGCGTTCACTCATACAGTACCCTCCTTGGTTTCAGGTACGACGTCGGGGGAATTAATTTAGGATGTCGGATCGTGGCAGATCGGATCGCGCTCCGCCAAACGCGAGGCGTGATCGTACTCCCTTCGCATTCCGGGTGTCAAGGGGAAAAACACAATATCGTGGGTTAGTGGCGACACATGGCACCAAGATATTGTGGATTATACTGTGTCTTGGCTGAGAATTCCTGTTTACAGCTTGTGGATAATTAGCGGTCTACCGCTAATCAAGGGTCACGATCAAGTCATACGACCCGAGGGTACCAGCCGCTGGATTGCGCCCGATGCCGGCGGTGGCCCGAGAAATGACTTTTCCGTAGTAGGTTCCCGCAGGAAGGACGACCTGGCCCGTCGATACCGTCGAGGCCAACCGAGCCCCATTATTGATTCCAGCATCGAAATAGGCTTGAGGGATCTGCGCGACGCGATTTCCACAGATCGTCGGGGTGAACAGCCTGGGGGCGGGCGCATTGTCACTGTCAAGTCGCTCAAGTGTGCCGTCACCATTCACGTCGATCTGCACCACATTGCCGTTGGCATCCAGAAGTTGCACGACGGTGTCAGCACCGTTTGAGAGATTAAACGTCTCAATCGTTACCGAACGCGGCGTCGTAAGCTGGATTCGGACGAAATCAACGTCCCCGGCAGGATAGAGCGTGTGACACGTGGTGAATTCATTGACCACCCCCGGAACACCCGGACCAACTGTCGGCGCATCGGCCATCTGGTTGTCGTCGTAATCGCCATACCCAGTCTCATATTCGTCGGGGAAGAACTGCACCCGCCGGAGCTTGGCGGTTGCGGCCAGATTCGTGATCCCGGACGGGCCAACCTGGTTTTCAAACAACGTGGCCAACGTTTCCAGCGACACGTTCGACGGAGCGGTCACCAGGCGCGTAAACAGGTCCCACACGCCCTGTAGACCCATGGCGTAGCGATCCCCGGATTCGTTCCGCGAGTCGTAGAGATCCCAAAGCACAGACGAGACCGAGACTTCGCTGGTCGTATAGATGCCGTGGTCCTCAAGCGGCGTCCCGATCTGCGGCGCGGACAGGATGTCCGAGTGCGGCGTCTCGATTTCAAAGGAATAACTAAAGTCGTGCTCGGGATGGCCGGGGTCACCTCCCCGCGTGTTGACCATCACGCTCCGATTCCTCACCGCCGCAGAAAAGAAGGTGGCCCAGCCCTCAGACCACGCCAGGCGGATGTCCTGGGTATTGTCGTTGAGGTAGTGGGTCCCGCCGGCTTCCGCCGGCTTGGAAAAGCTGTACGCCATAAAGTGTCCGAACTCGTGAAGGATCACGTCGTCGTCGAATTCGTCGTGATCACCGGAATCCGGGTCCGCGCCTCCCGCTCCGCCAGAAAGCTCGATCCCGGCCAGGCGCTGGGTCGGATCATCCCCCACGAAGTACGTCCCGATCGTGCCGGACCCGAACACCGTGCCCGGGGTCCAGCCTACCAGCAGTTCGGCGCTTGGTGGGCGGCCGGCCAGAGCGATCGCCGCCTCGGCTCCCTCGGTGGCGACGTCCAAAATATTAAACGCTCCCGAAAGCGGGAACACCAGACCCGATCCCAGATCCGCCAGTACCGGGACAGCGATGTCCCGATTATACGTTCCCGGTCTTGTTCCGTCGAGCGACGCGCCGGGGCGGCTGTACAGACTCGCTTGGGGGTTATTGATACTGTCGACGACCGCGATTTTGAAGCGGGACGGGTTCGTCCTGGTGGCTACGCGAGGGTACACGGCGGGAAACTCGATGGGCACACCCCTCGCCTGAACGCAGTAGTTCCCGTTTTCATCGGTATAGCTCGTTCCCACCACCCGCCCGTCGACTTCGAGCACCATTTCGACGAGCGCGTGGCGGACCGGCTTGACGTCGCGCCCTCCGGTGAGACCCCGCTCGTTGTAGAGGCGCTTGATGAACGTGACCTTCCCGCCGACGATGACCCCGCTGCCGCGGCAGATCAGATCATCGGTCGGCGTGCCGCCTCCGACGCCGCAGCCCACGAGCAGGATGGCGCCCAATGTCGCGCTCCATCGCCGTGGTCGATTACGGCGCGTCGCGAAATTCGATAACGGATTCACCCGTGGTCGTTTTTTTAGGAGGGGAAAGGCCGAGAGTTTGTTTGGAGCGCTCGCCCAACGACAGGCTCAATGAGCGCACGTCGCCGAGTACCGTTCCATCGGGAAACTCGATCCGCGCGGCGCCTTGGATCACGGAGAACTCGGCCCGGCGAGGACGAACCGTCACGCTAAGGACTCGATTCTCCTGGGCGCGAACGGGTCCGACCCACGCCGTCTCACCGGCCACCAGATCCACCCCCTCCGGCAGGGTAATCGCGAGCGCCACCCGCTCGGCATCAACCAGGGGACGAACCGTGAGCGTGACGGTCAAATCAGCATCAACCGCAACCACTCCGGTGGACTCCAGGACCATCTCAAGCGGGGCAGACGGCATGGTGGCGTGCACACCGCGCGCGCCGACCACCGTGAAAACCAACAGCAAGCCCGCGCCGAGCCCTAGCACCGCACGGCGTGGACTCGGGACGCACCTTCGGATGACCGTGGTCTGGTCCACATGCACTAAGACACCTCCTTTCTGAGGTTTATTCGAGCCGATTTCCCCCAAAATCCTTGGGGTTCGCACGCGCCCGCTGATCCTCGACGTCGCTCCGGGTCGATCAGCGCCAACCGGTCGCTGCGCCCGTCGTCAACCTGCCCTTCGCGAGGACGGCGGCTGCAGCGTCGCGGCCGCGGCCGATCATCAGCGAGCTCTTGGCCAGGTCGTAGAGGGAGACGTCCGACGCATCGACATCGATCATCACGTCTGCCTCCTGGCGTTCCCGGGCCGCGTTCTGTCGGGCAAACAACGAGACGACCTGCACGCCGAGCGACACCAGGTTACCCAGTCGCGCGGTCTCCGCCGCCCGGTAATTGACGTCCACGCCCACCACGCGCGCGGCGGGGAATCGTTCGCGTGCCGCCAAAACCGGGAGCTGGCTCACGGCGCCACCGTCCACCAGAAGACGCCCACCCACGAGCGTCGGGGTGAAAAACACGGGCAGACTGCAGCTGGCCTGGACAGCCAAGGCCACTTCACCGTGGCCGAGCACCACCTTTTCGCCTGTGCGGATGTCGCAGGCCACCGCGGCAAACGGGTATCGCAGATCGTCAAATCCGATCCGGCCGATCAAGCGACGGAGCACCGCTCCCACCCGCTCGCTGGCAAAGAACCCCCGAGGGGACAGCGCAGGAGCCACCACGTCGCGCCACTTCAGCCCGCGCCCGATGCGATCCAGTTCCTGCGTCGAGTAGCGCCCGGACGCAAACAGCGCCCCCACGAACGCTCCCCCACTGGTGCCCACCAGCCCCGCAATCGGGACCTTTGCCTCGGCCAACGCGCAGAGCACGCCGACGTGTCCCGCGGAGCGCGCGGCGCCGCCACTCAACGCAAGCGCCACGCCTGCGGGCTGACGCGGGCTGTCGCCCTGAACCCTGCTCTCTACCATAGCGACCGCCAGTATATCCCACCTGCGCCGTTGACTTCCCGCCGAGACTTCCCCTAAGCTCATGGGCGTCCATGGACGTCCATCCTCCACTCGGACGTCACCGCCTGGTTCGGCGTTTCGTGCTCCCGTACGCGTTGCTGATCATCGGCACGCTCGCGGTGAGCGGCTGGTTCTTTTACGACGCGGCGCAGGATGCGCTGGATCAGGAGCTGACCAAGCGCCTGATTACGGTCGCACAAACGGTGCGCTCCGCCATCAATCCCCGTTATCTCATGCAGATGCGGCCCGGCAGCGAGGGCACCACGCTCTACGCCCTGTTGCTCGGCGATCTCAAACGCGTCCAGCAAGCGTCCAATGCCAGCCACATTTACGTGCTGGACCGCCAGCATCGGATGTTGCTGGACTCCAACGAGCACACTCCGGTCGGCCGCGAATACCTGTTCGTCAAACTCGATTTGGCCGAGTTGGACGAGGTGTGGCAGGGACGGTCGGCCGCCTCGGTGCTGTATCGCGGCCAAGACGGCCGGTATTACAAATCCGGGTATGCGCCGTTGCGCGACCAAGACGGGGGCATCGCGGCGGTGGTCGCCGTGGAAGCCGGTGCCGATTTCTTCGACGCCCTCACCGCCACCAAACGGCACGTGGCGGGAACCGTCGCGATCAGCCTGCTCATTCTCCTTCCCATCGGATGGTGGCTTTCGCGTTCGATCCTCAAACCGCTCTCGGCCCTGGTGTCCGCGATGGACCGAGTGGGCAAGGGACAGCCCCCCGCTAAAGTGGAGATTCTGACCCAGGATGAAATCGGGTATCTCGGTCGACGGTTCAACGAGATGGTGGATGCGCTGGCGGAGAAGGACCGCCTCCTGACCCAACTGTACCAACAGGAACGCCAACGCGCCGACCGTCACCGCGGATACAGCGATTTCCTCTTGCGAAGCATGACGACCGGCGTTATCGGGGTGGATTTCGCCGGACGTCTGACCCGCGTGAATCCGGCTGCGCTCGACATTCTGGACCTTCCCGCCGACGCCGCCGTCGAGGGATCCGGGACGGTCCTGGAACGCGATCATCCGATCATGGTCTTACTGGACGACACGCTCGCCGGCCGCAGCAGCCAGCCGCTCCGAGAGATCCGCTTGCAGACCGGCGCTGGCCGTCAGAAGTGGGTGGGGGTCCACACGGCTCCATTACACGATCTTGACGGCGTGCTGATCGGCGCCTCCGCGCTGCTCACCGACCTGACCGCGGTCAGAAAGCTGCAGGAAGAGGTGCGGCGCAAGGACCGGCTCGCCGCGATTGGTCAGCTCACGGCGGGGATCGCGCACGAAATTCGAAATCCCCTCGCCGCGATCGAGGGGTTCTCCGAGCTCCTGGTCCGACGAATCCAGGACGACAGCGCGCGCATTTTGCTCGATGAGATCGTGCAGGAGGTCAGACACCTCAACCGGATCGTGGGCGATTTCCTCACGTTCGCCCGAGAGCCGCAGCTCCACTTCGAGCCCACCGACGTCGGAGCCTTGATCGAGGGCACGCTGACCCTCCTGCTTTCCACCCACCCGCAACCGGTCACGCTCAAGACGACGCTGCCGCCGCAGCTGTCACCGGTGGTGCTCGATCCGAACGAATTTCGTCGGGCCATCGTCAACATCGTCCGCAACGCACTGGAGGCCATGCCCTCAGGGGGTACGCTCGATGTCGCGGCCGACCTTTCCGACGACCACCTGACCGTCACCATTCGGGACAGCGGTCCCGGCATTCCCGAACACGTCAAGGAACAGATCTTCACCCCATTCTTCACCACCAAGGACCAGGGCACGGGGTTGGGCCTGGCCATCGCGCACAAGATCGTCGAGGGTCACCACGGCGTCATCGAGGTGGACACCGCCCCCGGCGCAGGATCGGCATTTACCATTCGCATTCCGTTGGAAAGGGTTGCTCATGAAGCGTATCCTCATCGTTGACGACAAGGCCTCCATGCGGCACATGCTGCGCCAGGTCTTCCACGAAACAGGGTTCGAGGTGGTGGAGGCGGCTGACGGCGACGAAGCGGTCGCCCGCCTCCGCGAAGGCTCCCTCGACTTGGTCATCACCGACGTCAAGATGCCCAAGGCCGACGGCCTGACCGTGCTGAAGGAGTGCCGGGCGGTCCTGCCTCGAACGCCCGTCATCGTGATGACGGCGTACGGCACGATCGAACAGGCGGTCGAGACGATCCGCCAAGGCGCGTTCGACTACATCGTCAAACCGTTTTCCATCAGCGAAATCGAGATCAAAGCGCAGCGTGCGTTCGACCAAAGCCGCCTCTTGTCGGAGAACGACTACCTCAGAGAAACGCTCTCGCATCAGGTCGGACGCATGATCGGGCGCAGCGAAAAGATGCAGCAGGTTCATCGGCTGATCCGCAAGGTCGCCGCCAGCTCCCCGTCCGTGCTGATTCTGGGTGAGAGCGGGACCGGGAAGGAAATGGTGGCGCGGGACATTCATCAACAGAGCGCGCGCGCCAGTCAGCCGTTTATCGCGGTGAACTGCGCGGCACTGTCCGAAGGGTTGCTCGAAAGCGAGCTGTTCGGCCACGAGCGCGGCGCCTTTACCGGAGCCCTCTTCCAGAAACGGGGGCGCTTCGAGCTCGCGGACAAGGGCACGCTGTTCTTGGACGAGATCGCCGAGTTGTCCCCCGCGCTACAGGTCAAGCTGCTCCGGGTGCTGCAGGACAAGACCTTCGAACGGGTCGGCGGAACGAAACCGCTCACCGTCGACGTACGGATTCTCGCAGCCACCAATCGCGACATTCGCAACGAGATTGCCGAGCGTCGGTTTCGGGAGGACTTGTTTTTCCGCCTCAATGTAGTTACTATATCGCTCCCCCCTCTTCGCGAGCGGCTCGAAGACATCCCCGAGCTGGTCGAATACTTCGTGGCGCGGTACTCGGCTGCTCTGCACAAGCCGGTCACACTGGCTCCGGAGGTCTTGACCTGTCTCATGTCGTACGCGTGGCCGGGCAACGTTCGCGAGCTCGAGAACCTCATCGAACGACTGATCGTGTTGGCGGAAGGCGACCGCATCGAGTATACGGACCTTCCTCAGGAACTGTTCGGTTCCACGCCGCAGCCCGCGTCGGTCGACGGGCTCGCTGATCGGATCGGCCAACTCGAACGTGAGATGATTCGTCGCACGATCGAAGACTGCGGGCACAACCAGACCCGCGCCGCCAAACTCCTCGGTCTCAAACGAAGCTCGCTCCAATACAAACTGAAAAAATATGGGCTCTATTTTCCTTCGTCGTAGTACGCCGGCCACAGATCGGCGCCAGCCGGTCGATTCCACCCCGCCCTGCGCCGATCTCCCGCCCGAACGACGATGAGGCGCCTTCGGGGGATCGCGGTAGTCAGCGTCGTGTGGTTCTGCACGAGCGGGTTTTCCGCGCCGATCGAAGACCTCCGTCAAGAACTCCGAACGCTGAAAACGGCGCAGGCCACCCTTGACCACCGCGAGCAGAGCCTCCTGGACAAACAGGAGGAACTCAGTCGCGCCATCAAACAGCTCAAGTCAACCTCGCGCGGACAGTCCGGGCCGTTCGGACCGCGAAGACTGGAGACCGCCCTCCAGCAACTGCGCGCGGTCCTGGACGAGCGCGAATCGCTCCAACGGCAACGCACCGAGTTGGGCGTTCGCATCGACGAGGCGCTCACGCGGCTCCGGACAGGGGTCCGTGACGAGATTCTACAGATCGTGTCCGAGACCTCGGGTGCAACCGATGCGGACGATCGAGCGGAAATCCGCGCTCTTCTCACCCTCTACCCACCTTCCCCCACGCTTCCCTCGATGCCTCCGGGCGACGAATCGACGGCGTTCCTCCTTCCGCCGGACCCCGCGACGCTCACCGAGCAGACCCTGTTGCTCCGCGACCAGCGAGAACGCCACGATGTCCTTCGGCGACGGGCGGAAGCCGTCCACTATTTATTGACGGAGGAACTGGCGCTCTATCGCACGCTGGCGGAACGCGAGGCCGGGTTCGAAACGCACTGGCAGACGTTGGATCGGCAAGTCGGTGACGCACGTGCTCTGATCGAGGCACTCGATGAGCGCATGTACCGCATGGACGAGGCCCTGCGTCAACTCGACGTCCTGATGTCCCAACCCGTGACCCCTCCCTGACGGTCCGTTGAACCAAGCCTCTTGACAGCGAGAGATTGTCGGACCACAATCGGCGGCGTGCGCGAGCTAACTTACGGGTGGACGATGGTTGCAGCCGCTGTACTCGGAACCGCGACCACGGTCGCGGGCGGGCGGGTCGCGCTGGCTGAGGGAGACGTTCTGCGCGGCAAAATGATTTACGAAAAAAACTGCCAAGGCTGCCACGGCAAGACCGGGGCCGGCCTGGGTGGAGCAACGCCGAACTTAACCGATTCCAAGCGGATGGCCGAGTTGAGCGATCAGCATCTCTTCGACGTGGTGACTGCCGGGCGTCCCGGAACCGGGATGCCCGCCTGGGGCTCGACTCTGACAGAATCAGACCGCTGGAACGTCGTGAGTTACCTGCGCACCCTCGCGCAAAAGTGACCGACTCGCGGCTCCTGAGGCGTCCGCCGAGCGGTTTGCGAGGCGCCCCAGCGCAAGCAGTCCTCTGATTGTTTGACAACCCCTGCGGCGAATGCTAGCTTAGCGTCCGGACACCTCGGACTCAAACAACCTTTTCACGCGATGAGCGCACCCCGACTCCTTGTAATTGACCACGACCCGTCGGTCCAACGTGCCGTCGAAGCGACGTTGGGCGCCGAAGGCTGTGAAGTCACCGCCGTGGGCGATGGCCTCACGGCACTCGACGTGGCGCTCGCCACCACTCCGGATCTGATCTTGGCCGACTATCGGATGGAAGGCACCAACATCTTCCGATTCCTCGAAAAGCTGAAGCAAAAAAATGTGCTGAAAAACGTCGCGCTCCTCCTGCTCGTCAGTCCCGGGGACGTGTACGACGAGCTGACCCTTCGTCTCGTCGGGGTCACTGATTTCCTTCGCAAACCGCTCAACCCCAAAGAGATGATCGACCGCGTGAAACGGTACAATCCGGTGCCTACACCGGTCTCGGCGGCGCCCACGGCGGCGGCCGCGGCCCCGGCTGAACCAGCTCCAGGGAAGATCGAGGATTTGCTGGGATGGTCTCAGGACGCGCCGTCGCCTTTCTCAGAGCTCTCCCAGGATCGGTCCGCAGGGTTCGATTTCAGTCTACCCTCCGCGGATACTTCCTCGGGCGCGCTGGACACGACTCAATTCCTCGACCGAAACGAGCTCACGCCGACTGATCACCCCACCAGCGTCAACGACGCCGACGAGGCGTTTGCCGGACTCCCCGACCTCCCGTTGACACCGGAGACGGACGCGGCAGACTCCCCGCCAGCCCCGGCTCCCGTCGCGCGCTCGAACGAGCCCGAGATATCGGCCCCCCTGACACCGTCCAAACGACTCTCCGGTACAGAGCGCGGCGTGCCTCCTCAACGGGCCGTCGAGGACACGGCGAAAGCGATCGCGCGGAACGTGGTGGAAAAAGTGGCCTGGGACGTGCTCCCCGGCCTGGCAAAACAGTCGTTGGAGCGAGTGGTCAACGAGGTCGTCGAACGCATCGTTTGGGACGTGGTCCCATCGATCGCGGAAGCGGCAATCAAAAAAGAGATCGAGCGACTCACCCGCGACAACGGGTAACTCGTTCGCGCCGCCACCACGCTCGCCATACAGTCCTTCCCGGTATCTTCAGCCAGACGTTTTCTTTACAAGCTTTCGGCCCGGATGATATGATGGCCTCACTTTTCGCGCGCCCAGCGCGCCTAAATGCGTATGGCCGACCTCGAGACCGTTTATCGCCCGCAGGACGTCGAAGCTCGCTGGTCCCGCTTCTGGCTTGAGCGTGATCTGTTCCGGGCCGACGCCTCGACCCCAGGGACCCCGTACTGTATCGTCATCCCGCCGCCCAACGTCACCGGTTCGCTGCATGTCGGTCACGCCCTCAACAACACGCTGCAAGACATCCTGATCCGTTGGCATCGTATGCGCGGCGACGCTACGTTGTGGCAGCCCGGCACCGATCACGCGGGAATCGCGACCCAGAATGTCGTCGAACGTCAACTCAAGGCCGAAGGCACGTCGCGCGAACAATTGGGGCGCGAGCGATTCATCGAGCGCGTCTGGGCGTGGCGCAAAGAGTCCGGCGGTCGAATCGTCGAACAGCTCAAGCGGCTTGGGGCGTCATGTGATTGGAGCCGGGAGCGGTTCACGCTGGACGAGGGGCTCTCTGCGGCCGTACGCGAAGTGTTCGTACGCCTCCACCACGAGGGGTTGATCTACCGCGCCGAACGATTGATCAATTGGTGCTGGCGGTGCGGCACGGCCCTGTCGGACATCGAGGTCGAACACGAAGACGCTGCCGGGACCATGTACTACATCCGGTATCCCCTTGCCGAGGATCCGTCCCAGTCCCTGACCGTCGCCACGACCCGCCCCGAGACCATGCTCGGTGATACCGCGGTCGCGGTCCATCCTGACGATCCGCGGTTCAATCGGTTGATCGGGAAACACCTCTCGCTCCCCCTCACGAAGAGGACGATCCCGATCGTCGGTGACGCGATCCTGGTTGATCGCGAATTCGGGACCGGTGCCGTCAAGATCACTCCCGGCCACGACTTCAACGACGAAAAAGCAGGACAACGTCACCGCTTGCCGACCATCTCCCTCTTCGACACGCACGGACGAGTCGACGGGGATACCCTGCGCCAGAGTGCCAACGTGATCGAAGAGCTACGCTCGCTGACCGGCGTGGCGATCAAAGACGCCCGCACCAAGGTCGTTCAGCGACTCGAACAGGACAACTTCTTGATCAAAACCGAGACACACCGTCACGCAATCGGCAAGTGCTACCGGTGCAAGGCGATCGTGGAGCCCCTCTCTTCGCCACAGTGGTTCGTCGCCATGAATAACCCGGCGAACTCTCTTGCCGCCCCCGCGATCGAAGCCGTCCAGAATGAACGAGTCCGACTGATCCCTCCAGGTTGGGTCAACAACTACTTGGGTTGGATGACCAACATCCAGGATTGGTGCGTCTCACGGCAAATTTGGTGGGGGCATCGCATCCCGGTGTGGTACTGCACGACGTGTGACCCGGCCATCACGCCGGTCGGACAGAAGAATGACACTGCCTTCCACATCGGGAAAGATGCCGTGGCGATCAAACCGGCTGGCGACCGCCCGCAGGAAGACCCTCGCACCTGCCCCCGGTGTGGGTCACAGACGTTGATTCAAGATCCCGATGTACTGGACACGTGGTTTTCCTCGGCGCTGTGGCCGTTCTCGACGCTGGGCTGGCCGAAGCAGACGCCGGAACTCTCA
Organism: Nitrospirota bacterium; assembly: GCA_040757335.1. Lineage (NCBI taxonomy): Bacteria > Pseudomonadati > Nitrospirota > Nitrospirota bacterium. The sequence goes on from JBFLXB010000021.1 coordinate 52,289, forward strand.
CGGTTCTACCCCACGTCGACGCTGGTGACGAGCTTTGACATCCTCTTTTTCTGGGTCGCACGGATGATCATGATGGGACTCAAGTTCATGGGCGACGTGCCGTTCCGAGACGTCTACATCCATGCCCTGGTTCGCGACGCTGAAGGGCAGAAGATGAGCAAGTCCAAGGGTAACGTCATCGACCCCTTGAGCATCATGGATCAGTATGGGACCGACGCGCTGCGTTTCACGCTCGCGGCGATGGCCTCGCCGGGACGTGACGTGAAACTGTCGGAACAGCGGATCGAAGGCTATCGCAACTTCGCGAACAAACTCTGGAATGCCTCGCGGTTCGTCTTGATCAATCTAGGCCAGCGTCCGACCGAGGTGGGAACGGAACACCGCTCGTTTGCCGACCGGTGGATTACCGTTCGTCTCAATCACGCGATCGACACAGTGACGGAGGATCTGAAGACCTACAGATTCGACGAAGCGGCGAACCACCTATACCAATTCGTGTGGCACGAGTTCTGCGACTGGTACATCGAACTCGCCAAGTCGCGGCTATCACCTGAAACGCCCCCGCATCAGGCGACCGCTACCCGGGAGACCATGGTCTCCACGCTGGAGACGATTCTGCGGTTGCTCCACCCTTTCATGCCGTTCATTACGGAAGAAATCTGGCAGAAAGTGCCCCACGCGGGAGAAACGATCGTCCTGGCGCCATATCCCCGCCCCGCCCCCGTTTCCATCGAGGACCAATCCCTCGAAGGCGTCATGGGCGAGATCATCACCGTCATCACAGCCATTCGGACGATGCGAAGCGAGCTCAATATTTCTCCTTCCCAGAAGCTCCGAGCTGGGCTAAGAACCACGGAGCGTATGGCGCAGCTGGTTCTGCACCACGGCGAGGGCGACATCATGCGCCTTGCCCGCTTGTCGGCATTCCAGGCGGCACCGGACATCGAAAAACCCGAAGACGCGGTCTCCTACGCGATACCGATCGGCGAAGTGTTTCTCGTACTGGCGGGGATCGATCTGGAGAAGGAGCGTTCCAGACTCCAGAAGAACCTTCTGGAGGTACAGAGCGAACTGTCACGGATCGCTGCCAAACTGAACAACCCGCAGTTTGCCGCCAAAGCACCGGTGGATGTGGTGGCTGATCACGAGCGTCGCCGTGCCGACCTCTCCGAGCAGAATCGAATACTGTCTGAACAACTCTCCAAACTCGGCGGGAGCGCGGCGCGTTGATCGCCCCACTGTCAGCACTCCGAGAATTCGTCGAGCGCGCCCTTGCCGAGGACATCGGTCGCGGCGATGCCACGACCGATGCGCTCTTCGCCAAAGCGGTGCTGGCCGAAGGCCGAATCGCCGCGAAGGCATCGACGGTCATGGCTGGCGGCCCGGTCGCCGCGCTGGTATTTCAGACCCTGGATCCGACGATCTGGACAACGGTGGACACAGAAGACGGCCAGTCCGTTGAGGCCGGGACGACACTGCTCACGGTCCGCGGCGACGGCCGTTCGATTCTGACCGGCGAACGCGTCGCGTTGAATATTCTCCAACGTCTCTGCGGGATCGCCGCCTTGACCCGCCAATTTGTCGACGCCGTGCGCGGCTACGCCTGCCGAATCACCGATACGCGGAAGACGCCGGCGGGATGGCGGATGCTCGACAAGTACGCCGTTCGCTGCGGGGGCGGCTCGAATCACCGCTTCGGGCTCGACGACGGCATCTTGATCAAAGACACCCACCTCGCGCTGTCGGGCGGCATTGCAGAGTCGGTTCGACAGGCCAGAGCCCATGCGGGACACCTCGTCAAAGTCGAAATCGAAGTCTCAACCGTTTCGGGGGCTCGAGAAGCCCTGGAAGCCGGTGCGGACGCGATCTTGCTCGACAACATGTCGCTGGACGACATCCGTGCCGCGGTCGCTTCGGTCAAAAGCCGCGCTGTGATCGAGGTATCCGGGGGTGTCACGTTGGCCACGGTTCGAGACATCGCGGCCCTGGGCGTTGACTGTATCTCAGTCGGCGCGTTGACCCACTCGGCGCCCGCAGCGGATCTGCACCTCGAACTATGGCGGACCTGACGCCGGCCGCGGTGCAGCGGCACCTGGACAGCTCTGTTGTCTGGCGCCTTCACTTTTTCGACGAAGTCACGTCCACCAACACAGTGGCCTTGGACCTGGCGGAGGCCGGAGCACCGGACCGTACCGCGGTACTGGCCGACTCCCAAATCGCGGGGCGCGGCCGAGAAGGCCGCGAGTGGCGAACGCATCGAGGCAGCGCGATCGCGCTCTCGGCGATCATTCGACCCTCTTCAGGTCCCGAGTGGTGGCCGTGGATCGGTCTGGTTGCAGCGGTCGCAACCCGGGACGCGGTTGAACGCGTCTCCGGAGCGGTGGGGCGCCTCAAGTGGCCGAACGATATCTTGCTCAACGGACGAAAAGTGGCCGGCGTGCTGACTGAAACACGATGGCACCCTCTCCAGACGGAGCGTCGCGCCGTAGTGGTGGGCATCGGCGTCAACGTCAACAATCGCGCGGCGACCCTTCCCGAATCGTTCGCCGCTTCCGCCACATCGATTTTGGATGCCACCGGGACGATCATCGATCGCAGCGTCTTGGTTGCCGAGATGCTCAACGGTTTGGCGACCGAACTCGACGGACTGCCGCACAGCGCAGATGCCCTGCGGTCTCGATGGACGGCCGCCAGTGCGACGGCGGGCAGCCGGGTGGCGGTGTCCACCCCAACCGGCCTGATCGAGGGCGTGGACGATGGGCTGGATTCGCTGGGCCGGTTGATCATTCGGACACGCGATGGCCGCACCCATGCCGTGCATACCGGAGAAGTGTTGTTGCTTCGCACCATGTCACCCCCCGTGGCGTAACCTCCCATGCCACACGCTCAACAGACACCCCGCACCGGCCCGACCCTGATCGCCATCGACATCGGCAACACCAATATCGTGATCGGCATCTTCCGCGGTCGTACCCTGCTGAGCCAGTGGCGCCTGGCGACCCAAGCCGGTCGGACCGCCGACGAATACGGGCTCACGGTGCGCGAGTTGGTCCGCGACCTCAAACCATCCACACCATCGGAGGGAATTCTCTCCAGTGTCGTCCCGAACCTCACTCCGGTGTTCCAGGACGTGCTCAATCGATATTTTCGGATCACGCCTCACGTGGTGACCCACGAATCACCGTTCGGCCTGACAATCGCGTATCCGAACCCGGAGGAAATCGGAGCCGACCGGCTGGTCAATGCCGCTGCGGGTTATGCGGCGTATGGAGGTCCGCTTATCATTGTGGATTTCGGCACCGCGACCACGTTTTGCGTCGTGACGGCGGACGGCGCGTATCGCGGCGGCGTGATCGCACCGGGAGTCGGAATTTCCGCCGATGCCCTCACCAGTCGGGCGGCCAAGTTGTCGAAGGTCGAGTGGGTCCGTCCCTCCACCACCATCGGACGGGACACAGCCAGCAGCATGCAAACGGGCGTCATCCAGGGCCATGCGTGCCTGGTGGACGGTATCGTGCGCTTGATTCAAAAAGAACTCGGGACGCGCTGTCGGGTGGTGGCAACCGGTGGCCTGACGTCCCTGATCGAACCCGCATCCGAGTGCATCGACACCGTCAGACCCCATCTGACGCTTGAGGGACTCGTCCTCATCGCCGAACGCCTTCGACATTCGGGTGACCTCCTTGCTCGGTCGACCGGACGCATACTTCCGCGGCCGCGCATGTCGACCGGCAGACCCCGTCGCTCCAAACATCCCCGCGCGAAACCTTGACAACTGGGCCCTTTGGTTGCTACATTGCTGTTAGCACTCGTTAGCGATGAGTGCTAACACGTTGTGTTTCTAGAGGAATCTGGCTAGGAGATTCATGGACCTCGCATCCCGGGATCAGGAGATTTTACGCGCCACGATCCTGTGTTACATCAAAACAGCGATTCCGGTGGGGTCCAGGACCCTCACCAAAACCTCGGATTTGGGCCTCAGTTCGGCCACCATTCGGAATGTGATGGCTGACCTTGAGGAGTTGGGGTATTTGGCGCAACCCCACACGTCAGCAGGCCGTGTTCCCACGGAGAAGGCCTACCGCTTCTACGTGGACGACCTGTTGAGCACCGGACAGAATGAACTGGGCGACGATGCCGCGGCATTAACCGTCCGCCTCGCGCCCGCCGAGGATCTCAGAGATACGCTGCAGGAGGCTTCCAAGTTGTTGTCGCTCCTGTCGCATTACACCGGCGTGGTGGTGACCCCCAAACCGGTCACCCTGCGATTGAGGCAGGTGGAGTTCTTCCGTTTGGGCGGCGGCCAGGTGCTCGCCGTGTTTTTGACGGCCGACGGCCTGGTGCAGCACAAGCGGATCGAGATGGATTCCGATCCGTCGCCCCAGCAACTCCGCCGTATCGCCCACGAGCTCAACACCCGGTTCTCCGGCCACGAGATGGCTGCGGTCCGCGCGACGCTGCTGGAGGAGATGCGCGAGCACAAACGCGATTACGACCGTCTCATGGAACGGGTTCTGGCCGCGGCTCAGGGGGCCATGGCGCAGCATAACGGTGAAGTGTACGTCGAGGGCACGGGGAATATTCTGGGACTCCCGGAGTTTTCGGACGTCGAGCGCATGAAGGCTCTGTTCAAGACCTTTGAAGAAAAATACATGATGACCACGCTCATCGAGAAAAGTCTCGCTGCCGACGGCGTGGCCGTGTCCATCGGGTCGGAGAACGCCTCGCTGGGCGTCAATGATCTCAGTCTGGTGGTCGCGAACTATCGCTGCGGAGAGCAAACGTACGGCACGCTGGGCGTCCTCGGCCCCATGCGAATGGAATACGAGCGAGTTATCCCCCTGGTCAGTCGGGTCGCCGCCCTGCTCGGCGAGTGCCTGGCTGGCCCGCGCGTAGCCGGTCCCCACGACTGACGTACCTGCGGCCGGGTTTGGCGCGACACGTATCAGCCCAGGAGAACGGATGGAGCAACCACGCGAAGACGTCAGGTCTGGTGCGGAAACCGGTTCGGAGGCGGTTGGGCACTCCGAGTCCGCCGAAGCGCCTACTGAGGATGCGGCGGCCAAGCTGGAAGAGAAGGAACGGGAATTCGCCGAGGCGAAGGAGCGCTATCTGCGCCTGTACGCGGAATTCGAGAACTATAAAAAGCGCGCCCAGCGGGACCAACTGGATTACACCAAGTTCGCCGCGGAGAAAGTGATCAAAGAACTGCTGCCGGTCGTGGACAATCTGGAGCGGGCGGTCGCACACGCACGCGGCGCCAAAGCGGACGCCTCGATTGTGGACGGGCTGAATCTGACCGTGCGTCAGTTCGTGGATGCCCTGGGAAAGTCCGGGTGTGAGCCGATCGAGGCGGTCGGGAAGCGGTTCGACCCTGCGTTTCATCAGGCGCTCGCGCAGGTCGAGTCGGCCGAGCACGAGCCGGACACCGTGGTGGAGGAGGCTCAACGCGGCTACCTGTTGCACGGGAGGATCCTACGCCCGTCGCTGGTGACTGTCAGCAAGAAGCCCGCGCGGGCATCCGACGACGCGTGATTTGGCGCGACTTGCGGGAATCGCGGGCAACGTGATAGAACCACGCGGTTTGGAGATGCGGATACGAGGCGGACCCTCGGCAGCCCGCGGCTCAGACCGCATCGACAGCATGAAGTGTGAAAGGAGACCTCATGGGTAAGATTATCGGCATAGATCTCGGCACGACCAATTCGTGCGTGGCGGTCGTCTCCGGGGGCGACCCCGTGGTGATTGCGAATTCCGAAGGCAGTCGGATCACTCCGTCGGTCGTGGCGATCTCGGACAAAGGCGAACGCCTGGTGGGGCAGATCGCCAAACGCCAAGCAATCACCAATCCCGAGCACACGATTTACTCGATCAAGCGCTTGATGGGCCGCAAGTTCGCGTCGGCGCAGGTGCGCGAGGCGATCAAACGCCTCCCGTACAAGGTGGCCGAAGCGAAGAATGGGGACGCGCACGTCGAGATCCGGGGCAAGACATACAGCCCCCCGGAGGTCTCGGCCATGATTTTGCAGAAGATGAAGCAGACCGCCGAGGACTATCTCGGCGAAAAGGTAACCGAGGCCGTCATCACCGTTCCCGCGTACTTCGACGACAGCCAGCGTCAAGCCACCAAAGATGCCGGCGAGGTCGCGGGACTCAAGGTGCTTCGCATCATCAACGAGCCGACCGCGGCGTCGCTCGCGTACGGCCTGGACAAGAAGAAGGACGAACGCATCGCAGTGTACGACCTGGGCGGCGGGACCTTCGACGTGTCGATTCTGGAGATCGGCGACGGCGTGTTCGAAGTCAAGTCCACCAACGGCGACACGTACCTCGGGGGCGACGATTTCGACCTGCGAATCATGGATTGGCTGATCGAGGAGTTCAAGCGCGATCAGGGAATCGATCTGCGCAAAGACAAGATGGCGCTGCAGCGCCTCAAAGAGGCCGGGGAGAAAGCCAAGATCGAGCTCTCGGCGTCGCAGGAAACCGAGATCAACCTGCCGTTCATCACGGCCGACGCGAGCGGTCCCAAACACCTGGTGGTGAAACTCACGCGCGCCAAGCTCGAACAACTGGTCGACGATCTGGTGCAGCGGACGGTCGAACCCTGCCGCCGCGCGTTGGCCGACGCGGGCCTGACCGCCAAACAAATCGACGAAGTCGTCCTCGTCGGCGGCATGACGCGCATGCCCAAAGTCCAACAGGTCGTGCGCGAGTTTTTCGGTAAGGAACCGCACAAGGGAGTGAATCCCGACGAGGTCGTAGCGGTCGGGGCCGCGATCCAGGGGGCCGTGCTCACGGGTGAGGTCAAAGACGTGTTGCTCCTGGACGTCACGCCCCTCTCCCTGGGCATCGAAACCCTGGGCGGCGTGTTTACCAAGTTGATCGAACGGAACACCACGATTCCCTCGAAGAAGAGCCAGACCTTCTCCACCGCGGCCGACAATCAATCCGCGGTGACGATCCGCGTGGGTCAGGGTGAACGCGAGATGTTCGCCGACAACAAGCTGCTCGGACAGTTCGATCTGGTCGGCCTCCCACTCGCGCCTCGGGGCGTCCCTCAAATCGAAGTCACGTTCGATATCGACGCCAACGGCATCGTGCACGTGTCCGCCAAGGACCTGGCTACCAACAAGGAACAGTCGATCCGGATCACCGCGTCCTCGGGGTTGTCCAAGGACGAGATCGAGAAGATGGTCAAGGACGCGCAGTCGCACGCCGAAGAAGACAAGCGGCGCAAGGAGGCGGCCGAGGCGCGCAACGAAGCCGACACCGCGATCTACAGCGTGGAAAAGTCGCTGCAAGAATTCGGCGACAAGTTGCCGGAGAGCGAACGGTCCGCGATTACGGACAAGATCGCTGAAACCAAGAAAGCCGTGGAATCCAACGATCCTTCCGCGATCCGCGCCGCCGTGTCCGCGCTTCAGGCGGCGTCGCACAAGTTGGCGGAAGAGATGTACAAGAAGACCGCGGCGTCGGGCGAGCAGCCCGGCGCCGGTCCGGCGGAGGGCGCACCGCCCAAGGACGAAAACGTCGTCGACGCGCAGTACGAAGAAGTCGACAAGGACAAGAAATAACGACACGGAGCAACGCACGGACAGGGGCGTTCGAACCGAACGCCCTTGTCGTATAGGAACACGGTGGCGACGACCCGCGATTACTACGAGCTGCTCGGCGTGCCTCGCACGGCCAGCGACGACGACCTCAAGAAGGCCTACCGCAAGCTCGCGATGAAATATCACCCGGACCGGAATCCGGGCGACAAGGCCGCCGAAGCCCACTTCAAAGAAATCAACGAGGCTTACGGCGTCTTGAGCGACGCCGAGAAACGGCGGACCTACGACCGTTACGGACCCGAGGCGTTCGCGGGTGCCGGGAGCGGAGCGGGGTTTGGAGGGTTCGACGCCAACGTCGGCGACATCTTCAACGACATCTTCGAAGATTTCTTCGGCGCATCCACCGGACGCTCGCGCCGTCGCCGCGGCACCCCGGGGTCCGACCTGAAATACACGCTCGAGATTTCCCTCGAGGAGGTGCTGACCGGGAAGGACGCGAAGATCAAGGTGCCCCATTGGGAGGACTGTTCGGCGTGCCGGGGGACCGGCGCCAAGGGCGCCACCGCCATCGCCACATGCCCGGGCTGCAAAGGCGCGGGCCAGATCCGATTCCAACAGGGGTTTTTCGCGGTCAGCCGCACGTGTTCGCAGTGCCGGGGGCAAGGCAAGATCATCACCGAACCCTGCCCTACGTGCCGCGGTGAGCGACGAACCCAGCATGATCGCACCCTGTCGGTATGGATTCCCGCCGGCGTCGAAGATGGGACCAACCTTCGCCTGACCGGAAAAGGCGAACCAGGCGAAGGTGGCGCACCCCCCGGCGACCTCTACGTCGTCATCGCGATCAAATCGCACCCCATCTTCACCCGGGACGGACCGAACTTGATCTGCGACGCGCCCGTCACCTTCGCGAAAGCCGCCCTGGGCGGCAAACTCGAGGCGACCACGTTGGAGGGTAAACCCGTTACCCTGAAGATCCCAGCCGGCACACCTCCCGGCAAGGTGTTCAAGTTCCGCGGCCACGGGCTTCCCGACATGCACGGAGGCGGCCGCGGGGATCTCCTGGTCCGCATCCGGCTCGTGGTACCGACCAAACTGAGCGGCCGCCAGCGTGAACTGCTGGAGGAACTCGCCAAGCTGGAGGGCGAAGACGTCAACGGCGAGCCGGTCGGTATCTTCGAGAAGGTCAAGAACCTGTTCGACTAGGAGTGTGTCCGGCTCACCGCGAAAGCGGAGCCCGTTCAGGAGCGCGCCAGATGCCCCCTTCGGGGACTTCCGGCGTCTGGATGATGGAAGGTGGGTCGCAAGGCGGAGCGAGAACCCGCACCGCGCCACCGGCGCGGAATTATGATCTTGCATTCCGCTCGGGTGGCGTAGCAACCGGAGCGCAGCGTACTGAATCCGTACGTGAGGCGAGTGGCGCCACGAAGAAGTGGCGCCAAGCCACGAGCGCCGCCGAGACGGTGAGGCGGCTGTGGCACTTTCAAGAGCGCGACAACGCCGCAGATGGCCGCTGCTTCGCCACCTGGGAGGTCCCTTCGGGACGATTAACATTCGCGCCCTTGGCGCGCCCAGGTTCATGGAGAGGCTTATAGCTGTGCCGCACTTCTTCCTCGCCCCGGGCGCGATCCAGGGCGATGCGGTGACCATCACGGGCTCGCTGGCCAGCCACGTGGCGGGCGCCCTGCGTCACCGCACCGGCGACCGCCTCACGGTCGTCGGCGAAGGCGGGCGGAGGTACCGGATCGTCTTGACCGAGGCGGGCCCCCGTCGTGTCCGCGGAGTCATCGTTGAGCAACTCTCCAGCGATCACCCGCCGCGTCTCCGCGTGACGCTCGCCCAGGCCGTCCTCAAAGGGTCCCACATGGATGGGGTCCTCCAAAAAGCCACCGAGTTGGGGGTTCATCACATCGTACCGCTGGTCACCCGCCGGACCGTTGTCCGCCCGCGGGACCACCGCAGTTCGCGGCAAGTGGCACGTTGGCGCGCCATCGTCCTGGAAGCCGCCCAGCAGTCGGAGCGGGTCAGCATCCCCGATGTGGATGACCCGCGTCCTTTCGACGCATGGGTTCGTTCCAACCCGTCCGACGATGCCGCGCGTCTCCTGTTGTGGGAACGCGAGGCCTCCCGCTCCCTGAGAGATCACCTCGGGCCCGGTCCCCCGGGGGATCGGGCCGCGCTCCTGGTCGGCCCGGAGGGCGGGTTCGACCCGGACGAAGTCGATCTCGCCCGCGCCGCCGGATTCGTCCCGGTCTCACTCGGGCGCGCGATCCTTCGCGCAGAGACCGCCGGATTGACCGCGTTGACCATTCTCCAATTCGCGTGGGCGGACCTGGGAGGTCCCCGCACGGCATCGGACAACGCACCGCATGACTGACGACTGGAACACGAGCCCTAATGTCCCGTCGTTCGCCGATCAGGCCGCGTGGACGCCCACCCCGCAGGCCGCAGGGTTTTTTCGCCGCGTGTTCGCCACGGTGGCGGATATCTGCATGGTGTCGCTGCTCTACCTCGGCTTCCTGGCCCTTGGAATCCTTGGCGCGTCGCTGGGCGCGCAGGCATCCGGCGCGCGGTACCTGTCCCACGATCTCGCGACCGCGCTCGCCGCGCCGTTTCTGGCTCTCTGGTTAGGGGTGTCGTGGGTGTATATCGGGTTGTTCACCCGTCACGGGGGCCAGACCCCGGGCAAGATGCTCCTCCGTATCCGCGTGGTCAGCCTCGACGGCGGCAACCCGTCGTGGGGGCAGGCGTTGTTGCGGCCCATCGGCTATCTGATCTCGTGGCTCCCGTTGGGTCTGGGCTTTCTTTTGGCGGCCGTGCCTCCCGCCAAGAGGGCCCTCCACGACCGACTCACGGGAACGCGCGTGATCACCGTCTCGCGCCGCGCGGCACGTGCCGCGGCAATGGTTGCCCTGGTTGTCGCGGTGTCGGGAAGTGCGCTGGCCGTGTCGGGCCATTTCACCTCGGCGTCGGCCGTTGTGGTCGACCAAATCGTCGCGACGGCCAACAATCGTCTGATCACCCTGAGCGATCTGGCGGCGTACCAAACCGTGACCGGGCCATTGGACGTGACCCGCGAGGACGCGGTGCAGGCCCTGATCGACCGGCAGTTGCTCCTCGAAGAGGCGGATCGGTTCGCGGTCTCCGGTCCTCCGGCGCCCGACGTCGCCTCGCGAATCGACGCGATCACCACCCGCGTGGGCGGCCGCGAGGAATTGACGAGCCGGCTGACTCGCTTGGGATGGGAGATGGAGGATTTACAGGCCTGGATGGCCGATGATCTGCGCGTGGCCGAATTTCTGGACCAGCGAATCTACTTTTTCGTGCTGGTCCCGGCCCAGGATGTTGATGCGTACTACGAGAGTCACCTCGACGAGTTTGCGGGGTTCTCGCTGGAGGAAGCCCGCGCCGCGATCAGCAAACGGTTGACCCAAGAACGGGGCGATGAGAAACGCGATCAGTTCCTCTCCAAACTTCGCGAGAAAACCACGATCAGGATCAACCCGCTGGACTGAGCCCGGATTCCGCAGTAGGCCCGCGATGAGGTAAGATGGCGCGGCTGATTCCCACGCATAATCCGGAGGATCGCATGCGCCACGCTCGCCCGGAGGCCTCACCGCTCTATCCGAAGGTGCGCT
>JBFLXB010000022.1 GCA_040757335.1 Nitrospirota bacterium
GGTGCGCGGCCATGGACGCTCGGGCATTGAGGCGCTGAAACGGATCTCGAAGCGCCGGAAGACGTAGCCATTCCCGCGAACGACGCTGGCCGTGTCCGCCCACCCCCACGGCCCAGCAGCGGGTCGCGCCACCCATGGGGGAGTGGCGCGACCCGTCTCATTTTCGCTGACGCGACTCGGCGGCCTCGATCGCGCGGATGCGCGCTTGCACCCAGGCGCGGGCGTTCGCCTGGCCGGGGTGGCCAGTTCCACGAAACGGCGATAGTGCGACAGGGCTTCACCGCGGCGTCCCACGTCATCGAGCAGGCGCGCGACTTGATAGTGGCCTTCGGGGACGTCGGGCGCGAGGCGCAGCGCGGCTTCGAAGGTGTTGATCGCGGCGGTTTTGTCGCCGCGGGTCAGGTAGAGCCCCGCGAGTGCGACGTGAGCGTCCACGTGTTGGGGATTGTGTTGGACGGCCGACTGGTAGGCGCGAATCGCGTCTTCTGGTCGGCCCTGGTGTTCGAAGACTCGGCCCATCCCATAGTGGGCTTGGGGCAGCGTCGGATCGATCCGCGCGGCGGGTTGGGTATTCGGTGAGCGCGTCGTCCCACCGCTCCTTCTCCTGGTAAAGCGCCCCGAGATTGTTGTGCGCCTCCGCGTCATCCGGTTTAAGGCGAATCGTGTCTTGGTAGGCCTGCACCGCCTCCTCCGTGCGGCCCAGCTCCTGATAGACCACGCCGAGATGGTAGGTGTCTTGGGCATCGGCCGGGTCGATCGGGGGCTGGTTCCCATCAGATCAGCCGTAGCCGCTCGACCGCCGGGGTCAGGAACGCGTTGCAGGATGCCGTGCGCTTTTGACAATGGCCGTTTTTGGGCTAGGGTAGTGATCGGTCGGACCGGAGAGCTTCTGATGGTCAGGGTGTTGCTCATTGGAGCCGGCAAAGGGGGCCAGGCCGTGCTGAGCCGCCTTCTGCAGTTCGAGTGGGTCTCGGTGGTGGGGGTGCATGACGTGGACCCGAACGCGCCGGGGTTGGTGCTGGCGCGGCACGCGAAGTTGCCGATCTTCATCAACGAACCGTTCGAACGGCTTCCGCTCGGAGACGTGGATCTGGTCTTTGACTTGACCGGCAATCCCACGGTGCAAGCCCGTCTCGAGGCCCTTGCCGGGCGCTCGTTCGACCTCGTGTCCGGGCAGGTCTCGCACCTGCTCTGGAACGTCATCCAAACGCTGGAGGAGCGGGAGATCCAGGTCCGAGAGTACTTGCGGGAACATCAAGTGCTCGCGGAGATCAACCTGATGTTGTCGCGGTCGCAGACCCCGGAGCAAATCTTTGAAGCGATCGTGACCGGGGGAACCCGCATCACCGAGATGCCCTCGGGATCGTTGTCCATCGTCAATCATGAAAAAAACGAGCTGTACTTGGTCGCGGCCAAGGGGTTTTCCTCGGGCTTTTATCGGGACCACGCCGTGTACCCGGTCCGGTCCGGCGGGCTGACCGAGCACATCCTCCGCCAAACCGAACCGGTGGTGGTGCCCAATATCGCGGACTATCCGGCCTTCCAGAACCCCGTGCTGATCAAGGAGGGGATCCGCTCGCTGGTCGCCTTGCCGTTGCTCTCGGACCGCGGCCCGGTCGGCATTCTGTACGTGGATGATTTCAGGCCCCGCACGTTCAGCCCCTCCATCCTGAGCATGTTGAAACCGCTCGCCACCCAGGCTGTGTTGGCCATTCAAAAACAGCAGGCGTTTGAACAAATCAAGACGCTCTCGATCCGGGATCCCTTGACCAACCTCTACAACCGGCGATACCTCAACGAGGTCATGGTCGGCGAGCTGGATCGCGCTGTGCGATTGCGTCAGCCGTTGTCGGTGATCGTGATCGACATCGATTACTTCAAGTCGATCAACGACCGGTGGGGTCATGTGGCGGGCGACCAGGTGCTCCGCGGGTTGGCCCAGGTCCTCTCCCGGTACGTGCGAGCCTACGACACGGTGACGCGGTTTGGCGGTGAAGAATTCGTGATCCTGATGGCCCAAACTGGTGAAGACGAGGCCCTCGCGTTGGCGGAGCGGATTCGGATCGAGGCCGCCAGGGAACGCCTGCTGCCGGATGAAGCGGCGGTGACGTGCAGCTTCGGGGTCAGCACGTTGGGCCGTGACGAGCCGCAGGCGCCGACTCCCGAGGAGCTCATTCATCGCGCGGATCAGGCGCTGTACGAGGCCAAACACGCGGGCCGGAACTGCGTGCGCGTGTTCGGCGCGGTCTGCCGCTGAGTTCGACGGTCACCTCACGCCGACGAGTCCGAACCGAGCCCTCAACCGCGCGCCACCCCAGCGGTGCGGCGGCGCTCCAGCAGCCGTTCCAAGTGGACCTTCATCTCACCGGCTGGAAGGCGGATGCGGTCGCCGTGGCCGGGGAGCACCCACTCGAAGCGATGGTCGAGGAGTTTGGCCACGGACTTCAGCAGGAGCCGCTTGTTCCAGACCAGGTTCTGCGGAGTTCCCAGTTCCTTGAGGTCCCGGTCCCACCAGAGATGATCGCCGGAAAACAGAAATTGCTCGGCATAGAGCAAGGCCATGCTGCCCTTGGTGTGCCCCGGCACGGGAATGATCCGAAACGGCTCCGACACGGTGACCGGCTCGTCGCCTTCCACGATCCACTCCGCGTCCGGAGCGGCCGCGGCATCCGCCCGGTGGATGATCCGGGCGGCGCCGAAGTGCTTCGCGTAGAGGGCTGAGTCGGCCACATCGTCCTGGTGGGTGAGGAAGATATGGCGAATCCCGCCCTGCGCTTCGAACGCCTCCACCAGCGGCCGGAGGTAGCGCGGTGAATCGATCAGCCAATTCCCGGCGGCATGACGGACGAAGTAGCTGTTGCCCCCGAACGATTTCTCGGAGTTGAAGCCGCAGTAATACACGTCGTGAGCCAGATGAAGCGGGAAGCTGGCCAGCGCCTTCTGGAAGCGCGCTTTGTCGCTATGCTCGGCACCGATCGAGCCCACCGGGCAGGCCAACAGGGCTTGATACGCCTGGTACAGTTCATCGTTTCCCTGCGGCTGATTGACCACGGCCGAATTTTCACCGACCTCTCGAAAGCTCGTCGGAGCCAGTTGCCGGCAGGTATCGCAGTTAATGCAAGTGGCATCGACATAGAAACTGCCGGCCACGTTGGTTGGTAATCGTTTCCTCCGATCGGCCATATCTGACTCGCTGGTCACACCGACTGATCATCTTACGGTGCTCGCCCATTATACGGGGGGCGTCGGAGCTATGTCAGGAAGGATACAGCCCGCGACGTGGTGTCTCTCGGCCTCGCCAGATGTTTCCCGAAAACGCTTCTTTTGGGGGATAGGAATGCGCGGCTGATTGGTTTCATGATGAAAACACGGCGGTATGTGAGAGAAGAAGATGAAGCGGCTGATTTTCGCGTTGATCGTCATCAAGATCCTCGGACGACTGCCTCACGGCCGGTGGTGGTAGAGTTAGGATCTCTTCGCGCCGAGGAATCTCATCGCCTCCGCGTACGCGAGCACCACGTGGGGGTCGCGCTGCAAGGCCTGGAAGTAGTGCCCGGAAAACCCTTTGGCGTGTTCCGAGGGCCTGAGCAGCCCACCGGACTGGCTGATCAAGGCCTCCGTCTTCGCTCGCCAACGGCTCCTTCTGGTCCAATATCTCATCGACCGAGACAATGAGAGACGACAGGGGTTGCAGCCAGGCGAACCAGGGATCGCTGGTGAGCAGGTGCAGGAACTGATTCGGCGACTGGATTTTTCCCATCGCCTTTTCGTAACTCACGCGTTCGGAGTCGATGAGCGCCTTGTGCAGGGCCAGCAGCGCGTTGCGGAGTTCGAGCGAGCGGTGCCGAAGGCCTTCAGGCTCCGGTTGCGAGTGCGCGACGCAGACGTCCAGCGGCAGGTCGTACGCCTGACCGCGCGCGAGCTCGGCGCGGATCAGAATATGGCCAACCTGCGGGCCGTTGCCGTGGGTGATGACCATCGGATACCCGCGCCGAATCAATTCAACGACACCCCGGGGTGACCTACGCAGAGTGGCTGCTTGCTCCTCGATGCTCCCGGCTTGGCCTGGTTTTACGAGTGCGTTGCCGCCCAGGGCCAGGAGCAATGGTTCAGGCACGAGACCGCGCTTTCGCGATCACGCGGCCCAGGACCTCTCGCAACGAGGGACCTGCGCGCTCCTGAAACTCGTACGTCACGCGGCAACTGGGTTGGGTGACCTTGATGACCTGGCGCAGATCCACCGGTGTAGCAAGCACCACCGCATCGCAATCGGTCCGGCGGATGGTTTCCGCCAAGTCGTCGATCTGGTCGGGTCCATAACCCATGGCCGGCAGCACGCGTTCCAGGTGCGGGTAACGGGCGAGCGTGTCCGCAAGGCTCCCCACCGCGTACGGGCGAGGATCCACCAGCTCGCGCGCGCCGGCTTGGCGAGCGGCCAACACGCCAGCGCCGTATGACATCCCACCGTGCGTCAGGGTCGGCCCGTCCTCGATCACGAGCGCGCGCATCGCGGACCAGCTCAGGGTGGTCGATGGTTACCGGCATGGCAGACTCGATCACGACGGCTTGCGGATTGTGGGTGCGGATGGTGGCCCGCACCGCGTCGATCTGGCCGGGATTGGCGGTGTCGAGCTTGGTGAGGATCAACACCTCCGCCCGCAAGAGGTTGGCTTCTCCCGGAAAAAAGGACCGCTCGTGCCCGGCACGGTGCGGATCCACGAGCACAATCTCCAGGTCGGATTGGAGAAACGGCAGGTCATTGTTCCCCCCATCCCACAGGATGACGTCGGCCTCGCCTTCGGCCTGCCGCACGATGGGTTCGTAGTCCACACCCGCGTAGACCACCACCCCCTCCCGAAGATGCGGGGCATAGTCCTCCATCTCCTCAATGGTGCATTCGGCCCGTTGCAGGTCTTCCGGAGTTTCGAAGCGTTGTACCGCCTGCTTTTCCAGATCGCCGTACGGCATGGGATGCCGAACCACCACCACCCGGATTCCCTCGTCCCGCAGCAGCCGCGCGATGGCGCGGACCACCGGACTCTTGCCCGCGCCGGTTCTGACCGCGCAGACCGACACCACGGGTTTGTGGGACGGGATCATGGTGGAGCGTGGGCCCAGCAGGGTAAAGTCCGCCCCGCAAGCGATCACGCGCGAGGCGGCGTGCATGACCTCCTCGTGCGATACGTCGCTGTATGCAAACACGACGCGATCGATCCGGTGGCTCTCGACCAGAAACTCCAGCTCCGCCTCCGGGTAGATCGGGATGCCCGCGGGATACAGCGAACCCGCGAGCGAGGGCGGATAGGTCCGCCCCGCAATGTTCGGAATCTGGGCGGCCGTGAACGCCATGACCTCGTACCGCGGGTTCTGTCGAAACGCCACGTTGAAATTGTGGAAGTCCCGACCCGCGGCGCCCATGATGAGCACACGGACCCGTTCCATCACCACTCCGGCTGAATTGTCGCTTCACTGTAGAACAATGCCACGTGTGCCGCAACGTTCCCAGCGTCTTGGGCGTGATAGGCCACGAACAGCGAGTCGGGTCCCCACGGGGTTCGACTGTCCTGGTGAGATAGTCGGGTCTGGGGTGACCGCTCGGCGCCGGGTGACTACTGGTGCTTGGCGAACGTTGCGATCCGCGGTTCCGCGAGCCGGATGTAATCCTGATAGGCCATGTGGATCGCCTCGCGGAACGAGCCGGCGTTAAAGACAATCTCCGCGCTGTCGGCGAGCGATGTATCAACCCAGATATCGAGTCCCCAGAGTTGACCGAACGGCGGCTCTGCGCCCCGCTCGCAGCCCGGGAACAGCGGTTCAAAGTCGTCGGCGTTCATCAACTCAACCGGTTGGCCCGTCACTGCGGTGAGGCGCTCAAGATCAACGACGTGGGTGGCCGGAAGAACGACCATCGCAGGTCGGTCGGCAACCGTGACCATAACCACCTTGGCCAGTTGTCTGCCCGGGACGTGCTGGATCTCCGCGAGTTCCTGAGCCGTGTACGCTGGAGAGTGCGTGACGACTACGTATTTCACCTTGTTGTCGTGCAAGTACGTTCTGAGGTCTCTGAGCATGGGTACGGTGGGTTCGGGCTGTAGCTCCTCGCTGATCACCTCCGCCCTCTTCCCTTTGCGAAAACCGATCGTGGGCTGTCTGCGCTTTAACATGGTTGCCTCCTTCCACTGGTCCGGCTGTCGCCCTCAGGATGACTGTCCTCATCCCCTTAGTCCATCATCCGAATAACGTACTCCCTCGCCTCAAACGAGGGAGGGGGCTAACCACGTTGGGTGTTGGCGCAACGGGACGGGTTCGAGGAGATCGGTTTGACGACGGTGTTCAGCCAGAACGGCGCCCCTCTCCTGGGTATGACTCCAGGCTGCCGGCGTCAACGAAACAAGCCCTTGAGTTTGTCCACGGCTGCGCCAGGGTCTTTTTTCAATTCGTCGAGTATCCCGCCGAGGTTGCGCGACGCGACTGTTCGGGTCACGTTCTGGACGAGCGCGCCCAGGACCTGCTTGACCGCTTCGCCGGCGGTGGCGCCGCCGGATTTTTTGCCGATGTTGCTGAGATGAAGGTCGGGGAGCTGCACTGAGACGGCCTCACCCTTCACCGCCGCGGTACTGACCGTGGCGGTGGCGTTCTGGATAGTTAGTGTTTCGATCACGAACTTCTTGCCCGAGTCGCGGTCCGATCGCGGGGCGCTAGGGCTGCGGCGTTTGCCGGCGTAGCGGTCCACGTTGCGTTGGATGGCGCCGAGGTTGCTGCCTTCCGCGCCCACCTCATAGGTGACGTCCGGCTTTACGATCGAAATCCGCTTGATGACGATCACGTCTTTGGTCAGGGAGTTGAGGTCGAGCATCATGCTGATTTCGCCGAGCGAGAGCGCGTGATCGGACCTGAACCCCTGAGGATTGCCGACCACGAGCCCGTGCAGCGCGGCGCGCCCGTCCAACGCGTCGATCGTCACGCGCTTCAGGTGGATCGAGACGCCGGTGATCTCAGGACCGAACGTGCGGATCGCGGACGCC
Organism: Nitrospirota bacterium; assembly: GCA_040757335.1. Taxonomy (NCBI): domain Bacteria; kingdom Pseudomonadati; phylum Nitrospirota; species Nitrospirota bacterium. Next base: position 7,026 of record JBFLXB010000022.1, read on the forward strand.
ACGAGCGAGTCGAGCGAGTGGTAGAACCACCACAGGCCTCCGGCCAGCGCAAGGATCAGGGCGATCGCGGCCCCGACCAGCACTCTCTTGGTTTGGGTGGTCATGACCATCCCCAGAGGCGGCGTTAATCCGTGCGTGTAGCGCGGCAGAAGCAATCCATGGTGTGGTCGTTTACCATGCCAACGGCCTGCATGTGTGCGTAGACCACGGTGGGGCCGAGGAACTTGAAGCCGCGCCGCTTTAGATCTTTGGACCACGCCACCGCCTCGTCGATCACGGTCGGGTAGTCTTTGAGCGTGCGTAGGTTATGGACGATCGGCTTGCCGTTCACCCACGACCACATGTAGCGGGCGAAGGTCCCGTACTCCTTCTGGACCTCGAGGAAGCGCTGGGCGTTGGTGATAGCGGCCTCGATCTTCTGGCGGTTGCGCACAATGCCCTCGTCCTTGAGCAGGCGGGCCACGTCCCGGCGGCCGAAGCTCGCCACTTTGCGGTAATCGAACCCGGCGAACGCCTTCCGAAAGTTCTTCCGCTTATAAAGGATCGTGCGCCAGGACAATCCGGCCTGGAACGCCTCCAGCACGAGGAACTCGAAGATCCTGCGGTCGTCGCGCACCGGCACGCCCCACTCCTGATCGTGGTAGGCGATGTAGAGCGGGTCGTCGGCCACGGGCCAGGGGCAGCGGGTAAGGGTTGGGGAGGGTTGAGTGGATAGCTGACGTCTGCGGCGAGTGGCCATGTTAGGTGAGGTTAGCACCGAGCACTGTCGCAAAGTCAACTGGTCAAGCCGGACCCCGCGGATGCCCGACGTAAACGGCCTACTCGACGGTGATCGGCACCGATTGACTCGAGGTCGCTCCGCTGGCGTCGATGGCGGTGAGGGTGAGGGTGTGAGTGCCGGGCCGAAGGAGTCCGGGCGGGACCACGGCATCGGTTCCGGTTCCCAGGGCGCCGTCAAGGCTCGACGTCCACGCCAGGGCCGCGTCATCCGTGATGACACCTTCCTCCGGGTCCTGGACGCCCGCGGACAGCACGAGCGGCGCGCGAATCGACACGGTTTGGCCCTGCCGCGGGCTGTGGATCACCACGCTGGGTGGCTTGGGTGAGACCAGGACCCCGGTCAGTCGGTCGGACGTGGTGTAGAAGCCGTCATTGACCAGGATTTCGAGCACGCCCGCCGTGCTCCCGGGGAGGGCATCCGCGGAAGCCAACTGGTAGTCTTCGCGGCCTGCCACATCCAGCGTAATGACGTGCCAGGTTGAGCCGTCCGGGCTGTAACGAAGGGTGTACGTGAGAAAATCGTCATCTGCATCGCGGCCCGTCCAAGTGACCACGGTGCCGGCTTCGAGGCGTGACTCCGGCAGCGCGGAAAGCGAGACCGCTGGAGCGTTGGCCGTGGGACTCATCAGCAGGCCATATTGTTTCAGAAAGACTTCGCTCTCTGAATTCTCCTCGATGTTTGCTAATTCAGCATGCGTTGCTCCCGCCCCAAACAGATACACTACCTTCTGCGGTGCCTCGGGATGTGAGGTTGCGCCTTTCGTCATCAGCGAGGGAGGCGAGGTCTGGAATCGTGATGCCCGTTTCTGGCCGCGACTACAGACTCACCCTCGCGCCGCGCCGCCGTCCAGACTTTCGATACCTCGGCACGCTTTCGTGGGCCTGAGACCCTTGGTATCCAAGATCTTCTGCCGCCTCGTATTGAACCCTCACATCGCCAAACAGCGAGTGATTCTCCTTCTCAATCCGCTGCCGCGCCTGCTCGACGTACGCCGGGTCAATCTCGACGCCGATGCTGTTCCTCCCGGTCTTGATCGCTGCGACCATGGTCGTCCCCGTCCCGCAGAACGGGTCCAGCACGGTATCGCCGGTGAACGAGAACATTCGCACTAGCCGGTAAGCCAATTCGTAGGGAAACGGCGCTGGATGCTCCCGGGTTGATGCGCCTGTCAGGGTCCAGATTTGCTGGAACCATGCGTCGAATTCCTCCTTCTTCATCTTGCTGTCCCGGCGCTGTGCTTGCGTGGGTTTGCGGTATCCGCCGGGTTTGCGTTGCATCAGGATAAATTCGATGTCGTTCTTAATGATAGCGTTGGGTTCGTAGGGCTTGCCCAAGAACTTGGAGCCGTTTTCCACCTCGTACGAAGCGTTCGCGATCTTGTGCCAGATGATCGGGTTGAGATTGTCGAACCCGAGGCGGCGGCAGATCACGGCAATGTCAGCGTGCAGTGGGACGACGACATGGCGGCCGTTCGCCCGTCGTGAGAGGCATACGTCGCCCACCACGCACACGAGCCGGCCACCGGGTACCAGAATGCGCAGGGACTCCTTCCACACGCGCTCCAGTTGCGCGAGGAACACTTCGTAATCCGCGACGTGGCCGAGTTGGTCCGGGTGTTGACGGTACTCCTTGAGCGTCCAGTACGGCGGAGAGGTGACGACCAGATGGACGGATTCGTTCGGGATGAACGACAGGTCGCGGGCGTCGCCTTGGATCAAACGGTGCACGGTTTTGAGCGGTTGATGGGTCATCGCGCCATTTCAAACTGGCCGAGCAACATGCGGGCGGCGTTCTCGATCGAATCGTCTGATTCGGACGCGAAGAATATGCCGTTGATGTGTTTTGACCGCAAGCGGTTCTGAATATTGATGTGCTCGTCAATGAATGGATAATAAATGACCGCGGCAAACTTCGCGCCTTTGAACGCCTGCTTGAACTTTGCCGCTTTGTTGACGATCTCGTCGCAGCGTTTGTGGATGTCCCGCCGCGCTTCGATTCGTTTCACGTCGATCCCGAGTCGGATCGGGCCGGTCGCGGGCGCCGCAGCGTCCAGTTCGAACTCCTCTTTCTGGACCGCGAATTTCCGCTTCTTGAACGCTACGGTTCCGAAGCGGTTCAGCGCCTCCACGATTCCACGCTCCCAGCGTCCTTTGCCTTTGCGAATCTCCTTGTCCACGAACGCGACGCGGTCGACGTTGACGATTGACGGAATCTCCAAGTACGGCGGGAGGAACGGCTTGAGATAGCCTGCGATCGCGGTCGCATGGTCCGGAGACAGCCGCGGGCTGTAGGTGTCCACGTTTTTGATCTGCAGATCGCGCTCAATGGCCCGGCCCGCGATGTTGCACGCGGTGAGGAGTGGTTTCAACACGACGGGGTGGGTGCGAATGGCGTTCGCAAGATCCATCACCCCCACGTTGGCGAAGACAATGACGTCGACCGGGCGGGTTTCAAGAAAACCTGCGAACGCTTCTTTGAGCGCCGCCGCAACGTCCTGCTGACGGCTTTGGACCTCTGTGTCGATGCGGCCGATGTAATCGGCGTGGGTGCCATATCCGTCCGGCATTCGAGGTCTCGACCCCGATCCTTGGTGAGTCAGGCGCCACCGTAACACAAGGCTGTGACGTCGTTCAAGCAGGGAGACCGGCGCGTGCTGTTTCCGATCAAAACGTGTACACCACGAGCCCCTGCAGCTGCAGGCGTGTCTGGATGCCGGTGATCTGGGTCACGTCCGCCATGAATTTGAGCAGCAGGCGGTCCGGCACGCGCGTGGTGTACGAGACGTGGGCGTCGGCACCGACGCGGAACGCCGGGTCGTCGTTTGCTTCGTCGATGTACTGGATTGCCGGGCCTGCGGCCACGGAGAGCTCGTTCTTGGTGGGGGAGACGTGCGTGGCCACTAGGCGCGGGGTTTGGTTGACGAACAGGCGGGGGCTGAAGTAGCCGGATAGGGGTTCGGTGCCGGTGTCGAATTCTGACTGGTCGTTGGCGTAGTGGGTCGCGTACAGCAGGTATTCGCCGGACACGGTCCAGGCATCGCGGCTCCAGAACGGCATGGCCACTTTCGCATCCAGCCCCACCTGCCCGTTGTTGCTCAGTGACTCGCCTTCGACCCAGCCGGCAAACGGTGTGGCGTCGACCTGGAGGCTGCCTTTGGAGACGGCTAGGTCGGTGTAGAACAAGGTCGAGCGCGCGGCGCCGATGAGTTGGCCGGAGACCCGACTCCCCACCAGAGCGGGGAGGGAGTCGTATTTGAGCTCGCGTTTGACGCCCGGGCGAAGCGAGAAGGACGCTGCGGCGTACGTGTACTCGAGGGTGTAGGCCAGGGTATTGGCCAGCGCAGCCCCGTGATATTCCAGGATGCCGTCGATGCGATTGGACGGATTGAAGCGGGCCTGGGTCCCGAACGCGAGGTAGCCTCCAGTGGCGTTGTCTGAGGAATCCCCGAAGTACTCGAGACCGGCTTCGAGCGTGCTGGTGGTGAACGGGGTCAGGTCGCCCTTGACGCGCGAGCCCAGCCGGACGGCATACAGCTCGAAGGGATCTCCGGGCTGGGCCAGGAATCCGACGATGCCTTCAAGGGTGGGTTCGCGGCCCTTGCTCATGTCGCGCCGCAGCGCGGTGAGATCGCCGGTCTCTGTCATGGCATAACGGTCCGCTAGGTTCGCGTGATGGAGGGCGCGGTCGCGGTCGCCGAGCCAGGCGTAGGCTTTGGCCAGCCCGCGGTGCGCCCCTGCGTTGCGGGGCTGGCTCGCGAGGACCCGCTCGTACTGGACCACGGCTTCCTGGCTGGTTTCCCGGGTCTTGGCCAAGTGCGAGGCGTACTTGAGGCGTCGCTTGGGGTCGTCCTTTTGCTTCAGCCCCATTTGGTAGTACTTCAGCATGTCTTTCTCGCGGTACGCGTACCGCGACCACTCCAAGGCCTCGGCCTGTTTGAAAGCGATCTCCGGATCGTCGTGGTACTTCTGCAAGTAGCGGTCGAACACCTCGATGGACTTGTCCTTCAAGCCTTGTTTCTCGTAGGCCAGGCCAAGGCTTCGCATGGCTTCTCGATTGTCCGGGTTCAGTTCGATGACTTTTTCAAAGGCCTCGATCGCGGCCTTGTAGTTGCCGATCTCCATGTTGGCGTTGCCCCGGAACATGTACCAGGATTCTCTGAACCCTGCCGCGGACGCGGTCGCGGCGTTGAGGAGCATGGCGGGAACGATCAATAGCGTCAGAAGGGTCTTGTTCCAATTCAAGAAAAAACCTCGGATCTAGCGGTGTTGGTGCAAGGCCAACTCGCGGCCCTGCGCGGGAGCGGGGATCGTCTGAACATCCGGGGGCGTGGCAATGCGCAGCCCTACGCGCCACACATAGGGCAGCAGGCGTTTGCGATACACCTCCTGGAGCGTTGAGCCGTGGAACTGGTCAATCGACAAGCTCCCCGCGGTCACCGGCCATTCCTTGCCGAAGTGCAGGATCCCGATTCCACGTGAAGACCAGTCCCTCAACAGCACGTGCCGCTGGTCACTCCCGACCCGCACCGCGATGCGGCGCAGGGTCTTGCTGCGCGGCATGGTTCGGGTGCGGCGTTGTAAGGGGCGCAGGCATCGGGCGATGCCGCGGAACAGATGGAAGGCCATCGCGAAATTGCCACGCACTCGGGCGGCATGAGCTCCATTCCAGGTTCCGGAGTCGGCGAAGAGATCGACGATCAGCTTGCACCGGTCATCGTGGGGTACGTCCAGAAACGCGACCCCGCAGCGGGACGCCCGGCGCGAGACGCGGTCATGGTACACGACCCGATACCGGCACGTGATCGGGTGGGGGGCGCCGAGGGTGACCTCCCCGGACAATGGGATGGTCTGGTTTGACTCGGTCAGGAACGAGAGTCCGGACAAGCTGAGGTCGTGCGTGGTTCCCTGCAGCGACACGCCGGCGTTCTCCAGCTCGAATGGCACGGACTTCCTGATCCGGTCCTCGGTTCGTTGCTGCGGTCGTTCCCAGGCGACCAGCAGGCCCATGCCCAGGAACAGCAGGTTGAACGAGGCCCAGCCCAGGTTGAAAAAGTAGGCGTCTTTTTCGATGCCGAAGTAGAAGAACTCCCACAGGCCTTTGGCGATCGCCACCAGGGTGATCCCGGTCGCGATGAGGGGGAGGGTCGACGAGTTGAAATCGAACGCCCGCGTGTGGGACCGCAACCCTTTCGGCGTGACCTTGAAGCCCAGTCGTTTGGGCAGGAAGAGGTCGAACATGGAGCGAAAGAGTTGAAAGCTCACCGCGGCTTCGTACACCGAGGCCCAGAAGAGTCGGGGCCAGCCGGGCAGGAGCGTGCTGGCGATCAGCGGCAGGATGACGATGAAGGGCAGCAGGTACGCGACCAAAATCGAGACGTCCGAGAGAATGGGATGGAAATGAAACAGCAGAAAATAGAGCGGCGTGATCCAGAACACCACCCGCGCCACGGGAAAGAAGAAATAGTACAGCGACGCGAAATACCCTACCCGTTGCCGCGGCGTCAGGCCTTGGCGGAGCAGGGGATTGTCCTTGAAAAAGATCTGGAGGCAGCCCAGCATCCAGCGTCTGCGTTGTCCGAGATAGGACGACAGGTTCTCGGCCGCAAGCCCGACCGCCAGGTCCTTGTCGAGGAACGCCGTACGCCAGCCTGCGGCGTGCAGATGCTGGCTGGTGTGGATGTCCTCGGTGATGCTCATGAGATTAAAGCCCTTGACCTCGGCGAGGGCCGAGCGTCGAAACAGGGCGCCGCTCCCCACGAAGAACGCCCCGTTCCAGGCGTGCCTCCCGTTCTGAATCGCGTGGTTGAACATGTCCTGTTCATTCGGAATCCTCTCGCTGCCTCCGAATGCCCGTTGGAAAATGTCCGGGTTGTAGAAGTGGTGCGGGGTCTGCACCACCGCCATCTGGGGATCAACAAAGAACGGCACGGTCTCGTTCAAGAACGTAGTCACGGGAATGTGATCGGTGTCGAATACCGCAACCAGCTCGCCCTGCGTTTGGCGCAACGCATGGTTGAGGTTGCCGGCCTTGGCGTGCGTTCGCGGGCCTTTGAGGTAGGTGACACCGAATCGCCGCGCGACGCGGGCCACCTCGGGGCGGTGGCCGTCATCCAGCACGTAGATACGTTTGTCCGCGTAGTCGATGGCGCGTGCCGCCACCAGCGTTTTCTCGAGGATCTCACACGATTCGGAATAGATCGGAATCAGAATGTCCACGGACGGCGAGAATCCCGGTCGCGGCGGTGCGATCCGCGGCGTCTGCGTTCCGCCCAGCCCCACCTGCACGAGGAGCAGCAGCACGGTTGAAAACGCATACAACTCCGCTCCCCACAACGACAGGCCGATAAAGGGTCCCGCGGTTTCCACAAAGTTCAGCGTGTTGAAGAGGCGCCAGACCAGGTAGTTCCCGCAGAGCGCGCCCCCGCACACCAGAAAGGCCAGTTTGAAACGGGGATGAACACGGGTCACAAAAAACAGGGCGATCGTCACCGCGAACAATGCCCAAGGGAAATGAGCCGAGAATCCCTTGAAATCGAACGGGCGCAAAAATCCCAGGAACTCGTCATAGGTCCGCAAGATTTGGAGTTCGAAGGCACGCCCGAACCACAGCCAGTTGTGCAGGTAATAGGGCGTGCCGCGGCCGCTCAGCGCTTTCGTGCGAAGCGGGTCCAACTTCGCTTCGCCGATGAGCCGGGCGAGGGCGGGATCTTCCTGGAGCGCGAGCGCGTGGATTGTGGCGTAGAGGGGGAGGCCTTCGATCCGAGATAGCGGCTGTCCATCAAGCGAGTATTGATCGAAGAACGCCTTGCGGGCTCGCCACTCGTCTTGGAAATACGCGAGCATGGTGCGGCGCAGCTCGCTCTGGGGCCGGCCGAACCACTGGGCATCCAGCGCCACCCGCCAGAAGATCGGGAACGCGTCGTACCCAAAGGACGCCGACGGCCCGGTGCGGGGATGTTGCAGGAGAAGTTCGCCAGTCTGTTTATCGAGAAATAGAATCTCGGGTGGGAGTCGAAGTTGTTGCTCGAAATAGATCCAATGAAGGATTTCGTAGGAGCTGTCGACCAATCGTTTCCACGGATATCGGTGGTCCACGCTCGCGAAGATCTCATACGCGTACGGCGCCAGGTACGCGACGTGGATGGTGGGATAGTCTTCGTGGACCGCCCAGTTCCCGGCGGTCACATAGTACTGGCGCCCGATCTTCGCAATTTCCTTGTTCCACATGGAGTCCAGCACGGCCAGCGCTTCTTGTTCATAGGCGGGCTCGGAAAACCGCCGCGAGGCCAGGATCAGCGCCAAGGCAATGTCGGTGTCCGCGTCAGTGGCGGAATTGGCCGAGAGCACCTGGCCCTTCCACTTCCAGGCAAACAGGTGATCGTCCCGGACCTGAAGATGCTGCTTCGTCCACTGCCACGTGCTCGCGAAGGTGAGCCGATCGTTCGACCACACCGCGCGAAGCATGGCGTAGCCCTGGCCTTCGGACGTGGTGACGCCTTGCTCGTCCAGGCTGATCACGCGCCCGGTCGCGATGTAGGTGTGCCTGTAGAAGCTCCACAACGCGGAGAGTTCGTCCACCTGCCGGATCGCCGCGTCGCTGGGGCGATCGGGTGTTCGTGCCTGTCCTAACGAACAGGGGATCGACAGGAAGGCCGCAAGGAACACAAGGCCCCGAACCGAAAACAAGCGAGTTGTCATTACGTGTTGAAGGGAGGGTGTTCGATTCAACCGCTGCTTGTGAGCACGACTCGAAACCGCGCCTTCCCACTCATCATGCGATCATAGGCCTCTGATGCGCGCTCCAGGGGGAAGACTTCGTTCATCGACCGAACGCCCGTCAACGCACTGAACGCCAGGGTGTCCTGCGAATCGACGGACGAGCCCGACGGCCAGCCCGTGACGGATCGGCGGCCGGAGATGAGCAACACAGCGGGCACTTGGAGCGGTTCGTGGGGCGCGCCCAGGATGATCATTTTCCCGTTCAGCCCCAGGCCGCCCATGGCCGCGTTCATGGCTTTGGCATCCGTGACCGTGGCGAGGATGATCTTGGCTCCGCCCAGCTTCATCAGCTCCGCCGAGGGGTCTGTGGCCTGGCTGTCGATGTAGTGTTGTGCGCCGAGGTTCTTGGCCAACGGTTCTTTGTCTTTGCCGCGCGCGATCGCGATGGTCCTCATGCCCATCTTGCTGGCGTATTGCACGCCCAGGTGCCCGAGGCCGCCCAGGCCCAGCACGGCCACGGTCTCGCCCGCCTGTGCACCGCTGTTGCGCAGCGAGTTGTAGGTGGTGACTCCGGCGCACATCAACGGCGCGGCTTCTTCGGCGGACAGGCCTTGGGGGATCAGGGCCAAGGTCCCCGAGGGCGCGATCATGTATTCGGCGTAGCCGCCATCGCACGTGATGCCGGTGATCTGGGGCGCGACCGGGCACGTCACGAACTCGCCGCGACGGCACGAATCGCAATACCCGCAGTGTCCGCCGTGCCAGCCCACTCCCACCCGCTCGCCGGTTTGCCATCCCACCACGCCGGGGCCGACCGCATCGATGACACCCGCCACCTCGTGCCCCGGGATGCGCGGGTACTGGATGCCGGGCCAGAGGCCGTCTTTGGTGTACACGTCGCTGTGGCAGATGCCGCAAGCCTGAACCTTGATGCGCACCTTGCCGGGTCCGGGCGCGGGGATCTCGCGCTCCTTCAGCTCGAATGGACCCTTGGGCTGGGTGACCTGGACGACGCGCATGGTGGTCACGGAGTCTCCTTCCCATCACCATGTTCCCCGCGCCGAATTCGCTCCCATTGGTCCAGGCGCTCGGGCGGCACGAACCGGCGGACGAATTCATTGGCTTCTTCCAGCCAGCGGAGCTTGTCTTCCGCGGACATGCCTCGGCACGCTTTCAGCGTGTCTAGGTCAGGCCGAAACGCAAATCCCCTTGGGGAGGAGAGCGGTTTGCTCATGAGGCACCGCCCATGCGCTCGATGGCCTCGAGCGCTTCGATATCCGCCAGGTCTTGCGCTCGGCCCGCGATCGTCTTAAGACGTTTGAGGTGAGGGATTGAGATGACCGGAATGCTGAGGTCGGCGGCTTTGACCATGATTTTGGCCTGATCTATTTCCTGAAACGGGATGGGCTCGTCGACGAAGATATCGATCAACTTGCCGTGATCAGTCGGATGGAAAAGGCTGAACACGGTCATGCCTTTTTCTCTCTTCCAGCGTTGACGATTCTCCGGCTCCACGAATTCCCGGGCCGGTACCGGGACGCGGGGGCGATAACCCAGTGCGTCTATGGCTTCGACGAAGGCCAGCAGGTTGGCGCGCTCCAACTGAACTATCAGGTCCAGATCAACGGTCAATCGTACAACGCCGTGTAAGACGAGCGCGACTCCTCCGACCACGACGTAGCGGATACGGCGGCGATCAAGTTCCCGGAATACGTCTTCATAGAACATCGGATCGCATCACCGCACGTCTATGGCGAACGTTGCCCATCGCGTTCGTCCTGACAAGTCCGCATTATAGCAATCCTGAACTGGAGTGCCCACGGCAGGCGCCGTGTATGCACAGGGTTTGGCTCTGCACCGAGGCCAGAAGCCCCAGGGCCGTCACCACCAGCACCGGCCCGACCAGGACCACGCTCAGATAGTCGGTAAACTTGCGCGTCCAGGATCGCCCTTGGCGCACCTGCCAGATCGCGTTCAGCGACTGCTGGAACGCTTTGCTTGTCGCGTTGTGACCCTGGCGAGCCTGATGAGAGAGCGGAGCGCAGCGTTGACTGTCTCGTCGTTCGGAAACACCGCCGCCACTTCAGGCTGCAGGACTACGATATTCGACGATTGTTTCAAGCGTTTCGCGTATTTTCCTCGGATCAATGGGCCAGCAAAGTCAGATCGCTTGTAGGCTGGTCGAAGATCATTTCTAGGGGCTCGTTTAACCTTCTTCATAAATCGTACGCTCTCCTTTACTCGCCACACGGGTGCTAATGATTCTGATGACGTCGCCTCGCTCGGTGTGAGCCACGACGAGTAGCCTGCCGCGCTCAGATACTCCAAACGTCACGAAGCGAAACTCGCGGATTGAATGTCCGGATCAGCACCGGTTACCGACAGCGGGTCCCGCAACGCCGTGGCTGCTTCCTCGAACGAGACCCTATGTTTACGAAGGTTCGCACGCGCCTTGTTTAGGTCCCATTCGACCCTCATCTCGGGACACTATAGCTAGGGACCACGGGGTCCTCCAGTTCCCGCTCGATGTTGATCAGCACCTGTCTGCCCGAGTCCTTCACCACTCCGGCGAACAGATTCGTGTCCGCGTAGTGCCCGGTGAGATCTCGAGCGATTTCCTGCGTCTGACGCAGTTCCTTCTCCTTCGCCTCCCATGCTTTCAAACAGGCCTTGGCAATGAGCTTGGAGAAGGGCGGGGGGTTGTAGAGGAGCTTCTTGATGGTCAGCGGGTTGAGGGACAGGGGGTTGTAACCTTGAGACAGGTAGCCCTCGGTCAGCAACCGGTCTTCGAATCCGGTGTGGGGTTGCACGCCCAGGAAGAAGAGCATGGGGAAGACGTGGTCTTCGCCCAGGATCGCAGCGATCTTTTTGTAGGATTGGACGCTTTCCAGCAGGGTTTGCTCGGTTTCGCCCGGGGAGTTGGGGGAGTAGTTCAGAATCACTTTGCCTTTGAAGCCTGCATCCTTTAAATGCCGGCAGCCTTCGTAGAGCTTCTCCAAAGAAAAACCCATGTGCAGTTCGTTGATGATGGCTTGCGAGCCCGAGGTGATGGCGACTTCTAGATCGCCCACGCCGGTAGCCACCATCAACTTGGCGAGCTCCGCGGTGATGTGGCTGGTGCGCACGTACCCGGACCATTCGATCTGGAATCGCTCGGCCTTGATGCGCTCCAGGATTTCCATGACCTGCACGTAGGCTTCGCGGCCGGTGATGAACTGCGCGTCGGTGAACCAGAACTTGCGCGTGCCCCAGAACTCGTAGTGTTGCTTGATGTCGTGCAAGACCGCGGCCGGCGGACGATGCCGCACCTCTTTGCCTTCGATGTAGGGGTACTCGCAGAACTGACAGTCGTAGGGGCAGCCGCGTTTGGTCTGCACGCCGATGTAGTTGCCGCGGTGGACAGTGTGCTGGGGGTAGATCTTGGACAGGTAACGCACGTCCAGGCTGAAGTCGGTCAACGGCAGGTAATGGCCTTTCTTCCCGGTGTGGACCGTGCCGCGCTGTTTGATCAAATACCGCTCGTCATCCAACGGCTTGCCCTCGACGACTTTCAGGACCGCCTCTTCGCCCTCGCCCAGGATGCCGATGGTGCCTTCCGGCAGCTTGTGGATCAACTGATCCGCAAAGACAGAGAATGCGCCGCCGCCGATCATCACGGCCGTATCCGGGAACTCCTCGGCCACCAGCCAGGGGTACCCCAAGAACTCGCGGATGCCTTGGTAGTAGCGCCAGAGAAACTCCAAGCCCTTGTACGACGCATAGGCTTTTTTGAACGGGTTGAGCGAGTGGTAGAAGTTGAACGCGTACTTCAGGCTGGCGTCGCCCTCGTGGGGCGCGAACACTTGGATGTCGCGCCAAGAGAAACACACGAGATCCGACTTGTTCTGTTTGATCACCTCGCGCAGCACCTGTTTGCGCCGCTCGACCGGGATGGGCGTCAGATCCAAGATCTGCTGGTTGATCTCGGGATGCCGACTGTGAATGAAGTTCGAGAGGTACGTCAGGCCGATGGGGTAGATCTCTTTGCACGGCAGCCAGACGTACAGGATCGACTTCATCGCGCTCATTTCACCCCGATGTGCAGCGCCACAATGCCGCCGGAGTGGTTCACGTACCGCACGCCGTGAAAGCCTGTCTGCCGCCACATGGCGGCAAAGCGCTCCTGGTCCGGGAAATGGCGGATCGAGTCGGGCAGGTATTGATACACCCCAGTACGGTCACGAGCGATCCAGGTGCCGATCTTGGGCAAGAGCGAGAACGAGTAGAAGTCGTACGCCCTGCGAAACGCCGCGTTCGTCGGCTGGGAGAACTCCAGACACACGGCACGGCCTCCGGGTTTGAGCACGCGATGCATCTCCGCCAGGGCCATGCTCAGCTGCGTGACGTTGCGCAGGCCGAACGCCACGGTCAAGACGTCAAACGTCTTATCCGCGAACTGCAGGGATTCCGCGTTTCCCAGCACGCAGGTGATCCGGTCGTCCAGCCTGCGTTTGCGGATCTTCTGTCGGCCGATCTCCAACATCTCCGCATTGAGGTCGCACGCGGTGACGCGCCCGTCCGCACCGACCGCGTCCCCGAGTAAGATCGCGAGGTCGCACGTGCCCGCGCACAGGTCGAGCACGCGGTCTCCGGGTTTGGCTTGGGTCATCTCTACGGCCTCGCGTTTCCACCGGTGGTGAAGACCCAGCGACAAGACCGTGTTGTTGAGGTCGTACCAGCGCGCAATGGCGGAAAACATGCGCTGGACAGCCCGCTCTTTTTCGGCAGGGGCGGGGAGGGCGGGGGAGCGTGACATGGGGTGGTGGTAGCATCATTGCCTTGCTTGTGTCAATCTGGCCGCTGATAACGGGGCATCTGCGGCGTTGTCGCTCTCTTGAAGGTGCCACGGCCGCCTCACCGTCTCGGCGGCGCTCGTGGCTTGGCGCCACTTCTTCGTGGCGCCACTCGCCTCACGTACAGACTCAGTACGCTGCGCTCCGGTGCTCGCTCCGCCTTGCATCTGCCCCATTCTCAGCGGCCAGTGGCCGCGGAAGAACGCCACCGGAAAAGAAAGTTAGAGGCGGGGATCAAGAAGTGATAGGTGCGCGTAAGCGATTCGGGAAAACGCCGGGGGGATGGAGGGGCCGAAGCCGGGTAGAGGCGCGTGCGCCGATGAGTCAGGTATTCGGCGAGGGCCCCGTGGCGCTGGAGTCGTTGCCCTGGCGGCGCGCGGGCGGCCGCGCTTCGTTTACGATGATGGGTCGGCCCTTGAGCGGCGTGCCGTTGAACTGGTCGATCGCCTTCTGCCCCTCGTCGCGCGTGGCCATCTCCACGAACCCGAAGCCGCGCGACCGGCCGGTGTAGACATCCGTGATGACTTTGGCGGACTGGACCTGACCGACCTGGCCGAACAGCTCGCGCAGATCGCCGTCAGAGGCCGCAAACGATAGATTGCCCACATAGAGCCGCATCCCCATACGGCATTCCTCCCTTCCGAGCAGACCTCGGGCCGGAGCCGGTGCGGCTCCAAACGGCCCGATAACGCCCGCGTCGCCTCGGGTCGGCGCGGAGCGATGCGCGGCGCGCGCACGCGCAAGGTGGTGGCTGTGGGTTGGGTGCGGAGAAACGGTCGGTTGAGCCGAGCGCTGCGAAGAGCACGTCGCCTCCCACGAACCGGAGTCGCGGGGGTTAACCTTGGGCGGTCACCCTCCCGATTTAAAACGAATTAATCCTAGCACAAAGGAGATAGGCGTTGCTACCCGCCGCCGGGTCCATCGGCCGCCGGCGGTTCGGTCAGTTCGGCCGGGGGTTCGGCGAGTTCCATGGGCGGGACCACGGCGTCGAGGGGCGGCTCGGGCGCGGCGTCATCCTCGGCCAGCTCGTCGTCGGGGGGCTCCACCACCGTCGGCTGCGCCACCGGCGTGGGCTCTGCCTCCGGTGCCGGGCGGTCCGGGGCGGGCAGCGTCAGGCCCAGCGCGATGCGGTACTCCTCTTGGGTGATCTTGTCGTACCGCACCATGCGATCCAGGATGATGCGCTTACGGCGCGCGAGCCGGGAGGAGGGCGCGAGCGGGGTGTGCCGAATCGGGTTGATCAGCATGCCCGCGAGCGTCGCGGATTGCGCGGGCGTCAGCTCCCGCGCGGAGACGCTGAAATAGGTTTGCGCGGCCTGCTCCACGCCGTACAGATGCGGACCCCATTCCACCACGTTCAGATAGAGCTCTAAGATCCGGCGTTTGCCCAGTTCCTGTTCGAGGCGTCGGGTGATGAGCAACTCGCGGAACTTGCGGGTGACCGTGCGCTCCGGCGACAGGTACAAGTTTTTCGCGAGCTGCTGGGTGATGGTGCTGGCGCCTCGTTGGACCTTTCGGTTGCGCCAATTGATCTTCAGGGACTCCCAGAGCTCGTGGTAATCCACCCCGTCGTGGTGGTAAAAGCCCGCGTCCTCCGCCAGCAGGACCGCGTTGACCAGGTGCGACGAGATGCGACGGAACGGCACCCATGTTTGGTGCTTGCGCGGTTTCCGGCCGTCACGCTTGGTGTACTCCTGTTCGCGCAACGCCATGAACGCGGTGGTGGTCGGGTTCTTGGTCTTGAGCGGACGCACGTCGGGCAACGTCAGGTATACGTACGTCCCGTAGGCGGCCGTGACGCCGGCGATTGCAAGGATGACCCCCGCCAGCGTCCGGCGTACTCGGTGCGACCCCTGACGGGATCGGGTCACGCGGCGTCGATTCGGGCGAACCACTGGGCGCGGAGATGGGTCGAGCGTGGGTCGGTCGGTCGCATGTGCGGCGCCGAATTGTACGCCCTCCCTCGCGTCATGATCAACGGCCGCGTCCCGGAAATCCGTGCTACACTGCGCCCGCGATGATCAAGGTCGGTTTGACCGGCGGGATCGCCTGCGGCAAAAGCACGGTCGCGGCGATGTTTCGTGACCTGGGCGCCTACGTGATCGACGCGGACCAACTCGCCCGCGCGGCGCTTGCGCCGGGCTCACCGGGCGCCCGCGCGGTGGCGCGCGCGTTCGGCCGAGACGTGGCGCCGAACAATGTGGTGGATCGCGCCAAGTTGGGCGCCCTGGTCTTTGGCCACGCCAAGCGCCGGAAACGTCTGGAAGCGATCGTCCACCCCTTCGTGTTCGCGGCCGAACGCCGGGTGGCGGCCGAGATCGCCTCCCGCGATCCCGATGCCGTGGTGGTGTTCGACGCGGCGCTCCTGATCGAGAGCGGCGCGTACCGCCGCATGGACGCGGTGGTGGTGGTGAGCGCGGACCAGCGCACGCAGTTGGCCCGCTTGGCCGCGCGCGACGGCCTGACGCGCGCCGAGGCTCTGGCGAGGATCAAGAGCCAGTGGCCGCTGGCCAAAAAGCGGCGCGTCGCGGACTATGTGGTCGACGGCAGACGGCCGAAGCGCGAGATCCAGCGCGTGGTGGCGGATATCATGGTCGACCTGCGGGCGCGGACCCATCTTCGTTGACTTTCACTCCGGGCGCACCTAGAATCAGCGTCTGATGAATGCCTCACCCATCGTGAAGGCCGTCATCCCGGCCGCGGGGCTCGGTACCAGGTTCCTTCCTGCCACCAAGGCCTCGCCCAAAGAGATGCTCGCGCTTGTGGACAAGCCCCTCATCCAGTACGTGGTCGAGGAGGCGGTGGCCGCGGGGATCCAAGACATCATCATCGTGACCGGCCGCGGGAAACGCGCGATCGAAGATCACTTCGACGTGGCGTTCGAGTTGGAGTCCACGCTGCGGGGCCAGGGCAAGCACAAACAACTCGAGGAGATCCAACAGATCACGGGTCTGGCGCGGTTCATCTACGTGCGTCAGCGTGAGGCCAAGGGATTGGGGCACGCGGTCCTGCAGGCCGGACCCGGGGTGGGCAACGAAACATTTGCGGTCTTGTTGGGCGACGACATCATCGACCACCCGCTGCCCGCGATCCAACAGTTGATCACCATGTACCACGAGGTGGGCGTGAGCGTGATCGGGCTGCAGCCGGTGACGCGGCAGGAAGTGAATCAGTACGGCATCATCCAGGGACGCGAGATCAAACCGGGGGTCTATCACATCTCGGATCTGGTCGAGAAACCCGCGCCGGAGCAAGCCCCCTCGACCCTGGCCGTGATCGGCCGCTACGTGCTCACCCCGGATATTTTCGACATTCTTGAGCGCACGGAGCCGGGGCGAAACGGCGAGATCCAGTTGACGGACGCCCTGCGCGTGTTGGCGCGGCAAGGTCGGCTGTATGGAAAGATCCTCGACGGCCAGCGGCACGACGCCGGGGACAAGTTGGGGTTTCTGAAAGCCACGGTGGAATTCGGGCTCAAGAGCCCCGAGCTGGGGCCGGCGTTCCGGAAGTATCTGGAGCAACTGCGGTTGGGATAACTCGACGGGCGGTTCTCGAACCGGGACCGCCCCGGTGGCCCACGCGCCTGGTCCGCGGGAACGGTACGCGGCCGGCGTGGTGTCGTGCAGGAGGCTCGGAATGGGCAAGCAGGAACCCGCGGTACGGACAACGACCGAGCGCCTGTTGGCGCGGCCCATCCTGCCGGAGCCGGAAGCGCCCAACACGCCGCTCCTTGATCTCTACGAGATCCCTGACGGGTTGGTGGTGACGGTGGATCTTCCCGGCGCGGTGGTCCAGGACTTGCGGATCGTGGTCTCGCAGAATAACCTGACCCTGGAGGGCACTCGGCAGACGGGCCGCGACGCGGGACGCGGCTGTTACCTACGGGTGGAACGCAATTCCGCGGCGTTTCACCGTGTGGTGCATCTGCCGATTCCGGTCAACCCCCACGCGGCGGTCGCGCGGTACGAACGCGGCGTGCTCACCGTCACGTTCCCCAAGATCCCGGACCGAAGGCAGAAAGCGATCGAGATTTCGGTGCAGGAAGGATAGAGAAGCCCAACCGAAGGAGCTTTGCGGCTCAGCGCACTCGTGAAGGAGACTTCAGGCGTGACACAGACCCTTGATCAAGAAGGCCAGCAGGTCGAGATCCCCAGCCAGTTGCCGATGCTCCCGGTGCGGGATCTGGTGGTGTTCCCGCACATGGTGTTGCCGCTGTTCGTGGGCCGCGAGATGTCGATCAAGGCCATCGACGAGGCGCTCGCCGGCAACCGCCTGGTGCTGTTGGTGGCCCAACGCGCGCTGGACGTGGAGAATCCCCAGCCCAAGGACCTGTACGCGGTCGGGACGGTCGGGATGATCATGCGGATGCTCAAGCTGCCCGACGGCCGGATCAAGATCCTGGTGCAGGCGCTCACCCGGGTCCGCGTGCTCGACTACGCCCAGACCTCCCCGTTCTATTCGGTCCAGACCGAAAAGCTGCCCGACGCGCTCGTCCCGGAGATCGGCCTCGAGATCGAGGCGCTGATGCGGACGGTCAAGGAGCAACTCGAAAAGATCATCGCGTTCGGCAAGTTGATGTTGCCCGAGATCATGGTGGTCATCGAGAACCTCGACGAACCCGGCCGCTTGGCCGACATGATCGCCTCCAACCTGGGGCTGAAGGTGGACGTGGCCCAAGAGGTCTTGGAGATCCTGGATCCGGTGGCGCGGCTTCGGCGCGTGAACGAGATCCTCAACAAGGAGATCGAGCTGCTGTCCATGCAGCAGAAGATCCAGGCCGAAGCCAAGGGCGAGATGGACCGCAGCCAGCGCGAGTACTTTCTGCGCGAACAGCTCAAAGCGATCCAAAAAGAGCTGGGCGACGTCGATGAACGCGCCGAAGAGATCAATGAGTTCCGCAAGCGCATCAAGCAGTCCAAGATGCCGGAGAAGGTGTTCAAAGAAGCCGACAAACAACTCAAACGGCTGGAGAAGATGCACCCCGACTCGGCCGAGGCCGCCACGATCCGCACGTATCTGGAATGGATGGTCGAGATTCCGTGGAGCAAGAAGACCAAGGACAACCTGGACATCCCGGCCGCGGAAAAGGTGCTCAACGCCGATCACTATGACCTTGAGAAGGTCAAAGAACGCATCCTCGAATTCCTCGCGGTGCGCAAGATGAAGCAAAAGATGAAGGGTCCGATCCTGTGTTTTTTGGGCCCGCCCGGGGTGGGCAAAACCTCGCTGGGCAAGTCGATCGCGCGCGCGTTGGGCCGCGAGTTCGTCCGCATGTCGTTGGGCGGGGTGCGCGACGAGGCCGAGATCCGCGGGCACCGGCGCACGTACGTCGGCTCGTTGCCGGGCCGGATCATCCAAGGCATCAAGCAAGGGGGGTCCAACAACCCCGTGTTCATGCTGGACGAGGTGGACAAGATCGGCATGGACTTCCGCGGCGATCCCGCGGCGGCCCTGTTGGAGGTGCTGGATCCGGAGCAGAACCACGCGTTTACCGATCACTACCTGGGCGTGCCGTTCGACCTGTCCAACACCATGTTCATCACCACGGCGAATCTGCTCGACCCGATCCCCGGTCCGTTGCGCGACCGGATGGAAGTGATCGACATCTCCGGGTACACCGAAGAGGAAAAGGTCGGCATCGCCAAGAACTATCTCATTCCGCGCCAGTTGAGCGAACACGGGATCTCGGAGAAACACGTGGACCTCACCGAGACCGCGCTGCGGATGATCATTGCGCAATACACTCGCGAGGCCGGCGTGCGGAATCTCGAGCGCGAGATCGCCAACGTATTTCGTAAGGTGGCCCGCAAGGTCGCGGAAGGGAAGGTCAAACAGTACATCATCACCCCCAAGAGCCTGCAATCCTATCTGGGGATACCGAAACACCTGCCCGAGGCCGAGCAGGAACACGACGAGCTCGGCGTGGCCACGGGTTTGGCGTGGACCGAGTCGGGGGGCGACATCATCTACATCGAAGCCACCACCATGAAGGGCAAGGGCGGGCTCACGCTCACCGGTCACCTGGGCGACGTCATGAAGGAGTCCGCGCAGGCCGCGCTCAGCTACATCAAGT
Organism: Nitrospirota bacterium; assembly: GCA_040757335.1. Lineage (NCBI taxonomy): Bacteria > Pseudomonadati > Nitrospirota > Nitrospirota bacterium. The sequence continues at coordinate 26,430 of JBFLXB010000022.1, forward strand.
CCCGCCAGCACGAGATCGGCGTCAAACCCGACGTGTTCGGCAAGCTCGACGTCCACATCCACGTGCCCGCGGGCGCGATTCCCAAGGACGGGCCTTCAGCGGGCATCACCATGGCCACCGCCCTGGCCTCGGTGTTCACCGAGAATCCGGTCCGGCACGACGTGGCCATGACGGGCGAAGTCACGCTGCGCGGCCGCGTGTTGCCGATCGGGGGGCTCAAGGAAAAGCTCCTCGCGGCCAAGCGGGCGGGGGTGAAGACCGTGATCATCCCGAAGCGCAACGAAAAGGACCTCGAAGACGTGCCCAAACACGTCAAGCAGGGCTTGCACCTTGTGTTCGCCGAAACCATGGACGACGTGTTGCCGGTCGCGCTGCGGGGGTTTCGGATGGCCAAGCCGCGGACGCAGCGGCCGAGTCCGGCGCGCCAGAGTCGCTCTCTCCCCATCAACGCTTAGCCTGTCCATGAGGGGCCATCTGCGGCGTTGCCGCTGCGCGTCCGCTCCTCACGTACGCACCCAGTACGCTGCGGTGCGGGCGCTCGCGGCGCCTTGCATCTGGCCCGCTCCTGAACAGGCTCACAGCGCGCAGATGTATGCGCGCTGTGGAAAGCATCGGTGAAAGATAGTCTCGGGCGATTGGGCGAGTTTGGGCTCATTGATCGCCTGGTTCGACTGTGTCCCACAACCTCTCCTCGCTTGCGCATCGGGGTCGGTGATGATGCCGCGGTGCTGACGTCGCAGGCTGGGACTGACCTGCTGGTCACGACGGATGTTCTGGTCGAGGGTGTGGACTTTAAGCGGCTGGTTTGGCCGTTCGAGCGGTTGGGGGAAAAGGCGCTGGTCGTCAACTTGAGCGATATCGCGGCCATGGGCGGTCGGCCGGTCGCGTTTTTTGTCGCGTTGTCGCTTCCGGCGCTGGCGCGGGTTCGCGACGCGGAGGCGCTCTATCGGGGACTGGGGCGCGCGGCCAGGCGGTACGGCGTGGTGCTGGCCGGAGGGGACGTGTCCGCGGCGCCCTGCTGGTCGATCGCGGTGACGGTGATCGGCGAGGTCCCACGCGGCCGGGCGCTCACGCGCTCCGGCGCGCGTCCGGGGGATCTGCTGTGCGTCACCGGCACGCTGGGCGATTCGGCCGCGGGGTTGGATCTGCTGGGTCGCGGACAACGAGTGCCGCGAGGCCTTGCGCAAACACACGCGCGCTGGTTGATCGACCGTCACCAGCGTCCCACGCCCAGACTGGAAATCGGCACCCGCCTCGCGCAGCAGCGTCTAGCCACCTCGGCGATCGACCTGTCCGACGGCCTGGCCGCCGACGTCAGGCGACTCTGCGAGGCGAGCGGCCTGGGCGTGGAGATCGATCTGACAGCGCTTCCGCTCTCGGCCGCGTTGCGCGCCCATGCGACCGTGGCGCGACGTGAGGCGACGAACTACGCCTTGGGCGGAGGTGAAGACTTTGAACTGCTCGTAACCGTCCCGCCGCGCCAACTTGGTCGTGCCAAACGTCTTGTCGCTACCGACGCGCCCTTGACCGTCATCGGTCGCGTGACGCCAGCCCGCCGCGGCCTCGCCGTGATCGACGCGAAAGGCCGCCGCCCGCTCCCCCGTATCGGATACGAACATTTCCGGAACGGTGGCTAGGAACTTCAGGTCCTCAACGAGAGGCGTTAAAAATTCGTTGAGGACCTGCGGCCCGCTCAAAACGTTCCATCTGCAAGGCGCCGCGAGAACCGGAGCGCAGCGTACTGGGTCGTACGAGAGCACCGGAAGCACAGCGGCAACGCCGCAGATGGACGTTTTCAGCGGGCCGTACCGCAGGAGGCGCAGTGGGTCCAGGACGGCGCCACCACCGCCCCGCACGCCCTGCACATGCCTGCGGCCCGCGCCCCGCAGAACGGGCAGTGAGGCGTGGGTCCCGGTCTGATCTGGCCGCACGCCTCGCAGAGGGGCGGCGCGCCGTCGTCCGGCTCCAACACTCGCCCCAACTCTTCCAACGACGTGAGGCCTTCGCGGGCCTTGGTCAACCCGGCGGCGAGCAGCGAGACCATCCCCGACCGCAACGCGGCCATACGGAGACTCTGCTCGTGAGCGCCGGCGGCGATGTGTTCGCGTAACTCGCGGGAAGGCAACAAGGACTCGAATAGGCTGATGCGCGCCCGGTACCCGGTCCCTGCGCACGCGGGGCAGCCGGCCGGCAGCCACCACGTCGGGTCGTCGGCCGCGGATGCAGGCAGACCCAAGTGCAGCGCGTGCGCGAGCGCGGGGCGTTCTTGCGTGCGACAGGCGGAGCAGAGGGCCCGCACCAAACGTTGCGCCAAGATTCCCGCGGTGTGAGCGGCCACCAGGAAACGCGGCACGCCGAGATCGGTCAGGCGAGCGACGGTGGCCGGCGCGTCGTTGGTGTGCAGCGTGGAAAGAACGAGATGCCCGGTCATGGCGGCGCGGTACGCGATCTCCGCGGTCTCTCCGTCCCGAATCTCTCCGATCAAGACGACATCGGGGTCCTGGCGTAGAATCGCGCGCAGCGCCCGCGCAAACGTCAGCCCGCTGTCACCGTGCACTTGCACCTGGTTGACGCCCGGGACCGAGTACTCGATCGGGTCTTCGACCGTCACGATATTCGTGGTGCCGTCCCGGATCGCGTTGAGCATGGCGTACAGCGTCGTGGTCTTCCCGCTGCCGGTCGGCCCCGTCACCAGGATGATGCCCTTGCGGCGTGCGAGGATGGCGTGAATGGCGTCCGCCTCGCGGGCCGTCAGCCCCAACGCGCCGAGACTCAAGAGTTGCCGGGAGTGATCGAGGATGCGGATCACCACGGTTTCGCCGTGTTGGCTGGGCAAGGAGGAGATCCGCAGATCCACGGCGTGTCCCGCGTGGCGACCGCGAACCGCGCCGTCTTGGGGGAGGCGGCGTTCCGCGATGTCGAGCGAGGCGAGAATCTTCACGCGCGACACCACTGCGGGGTGCAGCCCCTTGGGCAACCTGAACGCGGACGTGAGCAGGCCGTGGACCCGATACCGCACGAGCGTGGCTTCGCCCGTCGGCTCCAGGTGGATGTCGCTGGCCTGGCATACGACGCCGTACCCGATCAGCCCGTCCACCAGCCGTACCAGCGGCGGCGGGGCGGTGCCGTCCCCGGCTCGTCCGCGGGACGCCTCCGCGGCGAGACTCGGGATGGTCTGCTCGTACTCGACGCGTTGGAGGTCGGTTTGACGCGCGAGCGCGGCGGAGAGCGCGGCGGGCTCCAGCAGCTTGAGGGCGATGAGTTGTTCACCCAACAGACCGCCGTGTTGGCGCTGTTCCTCCAACCCACGACCGAGCGCCTGCGGGGTCAGGCGGGCTTGCGCGCACAAGAGTTCACCGAGGCGTTGCGCCATGGGCTACCTCCGGATGGAAGCGCGGCTTTCGGCCGGGCATCCTACGCCTGTACCGTGGCGGAATCAAGAGGGCAACGACGCGGCTTCCGGGCGCGAACCCGGGGCACGGACGGCGCCGAGGCGGGGTTTGCTCGCGGCAATGCATTTTGCGATAATACGCCGGCTTTGACGAGATGGTCGCGTGAGCACTGATACGTCCTCGGGCCGCCTCCCGCCCACCGTGCGGCCCGTGACCTACGATCTGGCCGTGGACATTCGGCCCGACGAGGGTCGGTTCTCCGGACGCGTGTCGATCGCGGTCCGCGTGGACGCCTCCACCCGCGAACTCGTGCTTCACGCGCAGGACCTGATTATCCACAGCGCCTCGCTTCGGATCGAACACCGCAGTCTCCCGCTCGTCCCGGCGCTCGATCGATCGACGAACACGCTGATCTTAACCGCGCCGGAGCTCCTCGCCTTGGGTCCCGCGGTGTTGGACATCGCGTTTTCCGGAGCGCTCAACCAACAGATGAAGGGCTTGTACCTGGCCAAGGCCGTGGTGAACGGGGTGGAGGAGCGTTACGCGTTCACCCAGTTCGAACCCACCGACGCGAGACGGTGTTTCCCGTGTTTCGACGAACCGGCGTTCAAAGCCGCGTTTCGAGTCGAAGTCACGGCGCCCAGCCACCTGACTATTTTGTCCAACATGCCCGCGGTGTCGGAGACCAACCACGGCGCCACCAACACCGTGCGATTCGCGGAAACCCCGGTGATGTCCACCTACCTGCTGGCGATCGCCGTGGGCCGGTTGTCCCCCAAACGCCGAATGGTCGCCGGGACCGAGGTGGCGGTGTGGGCGCTCCCCCACGAGTTGGCGCTGGCGGATTTTGCGCTCGACGTGACCGCAGCCACGCTCCCCTTGCTCAACGAGTACTTCGCGCTGCCGTATCCCTACCCGAAGTTGGATCTGATCGCGGTGCCGGACTTCGCGATGGGTGCGATGGAGAATTGGGGCGCGATCTTCTTTCGCGATTCACGGCTGCTGGTGGACCCCCGACGCGCGTCCACCGCCACCCAACGAGTCGTGGCCAACGTGATCGTCCACGAGATCGTGCATCAGTGGTTCGGCAATTTGGTCACCATGGCGTGGTGGGACGATCTGTGGCTCAACGAGGCCTTCGCCACCTGGCTGGCGTGCAAAATCGTGGATCAGTGGCGACCGGGGTGGCGCTCGTGGGAGGAGTTCGAGCTCGAAAAGCAGGTGCCGCTCGCGCTGGACAGTCTGGACAGTTCGCGCCCGATCGTGGCGGCGGTGGCCTCATCGGCCGAGATCGAAGCCATGTTCGACCCGCTGACGTATGAGAAGGGCGCGGCGGTGCTGCAGATGTTTGAACAGTTCTTGGGTGAGGACGCGTTTCGGACGGGGATCCGCGCGTACATGAAACGCCACCAATTTGCGAACACGGTGGCCGCGGATCTGTGGCGGGAGCTCGAGGGCGCGTCGGGCCGTCCGGTCGGCGCGCTCGCGCACGATTGGTTGTCCCAAGCGGGCTATCCGGTCCTCAGCGTCCGCTCCGCATCCCCGGATCGTCGAATCATTGCGTTGGGGCAACGCCGCTGGTCGGTCCACGGCCGGCGCCACCCCGTGGCGGGCCGATGGCGCGTTCCTGCGGTTATCCGCTACGAGGACGAGGCCGGGTTACACGCCCATCGGGTCCTGCTGGACGGGATTGACGCGGCCGTGCGGTTGCCCGGAAGCGGTGCGGTGCGGTGGCTTTATGCCAACGGAGGCGAGTCGGGGTTCTACCGCGTCGAATACGACGCGGAACTCCAGCGGATGCTGCTGGCAGCGGGCCTGCAACACCTGACTCCCCCGGAGCGCGTCGGCCTGCTCAGCCACGCATGGGCGGCTGCGGAGGCGGGTGACGCGTCCGTGGACGCGTTGATGGCCACCCTGCTCGCGTGTCGCGGGGACGACACCCGGGTGGTGGTGGAGGCGCTCGCTGGGTACCTCGAGACGCTGGCGGAACGTCTGGTGGCGCCGGACGACCAGCCGGCGTTTGCCAAGGTGGCAGCGGAAATAGCCGCGCCCTTGTGGGCACGGCTGGGATGGGGCGGTCACGGGGCGGAGGACGACGAGGTGCGGCTCACGCGCGCCGCGACGCTGTGGCTCATGGGCGCGGTGGTCTCTGATCCCGCGGTGCACGGCGAAGTGGATCGTCGGGTAGAGGCCTATCTCAAGGACGCGTCGTCATTGGAGCCCACCCTGACGTCCAGCGTGGTGCGACTGGGGGCGCGGTTCGGAGACGAGATGCGGTTCGACTCGTATCTGGCGGCCTGGCGACGCGCGGTTACGCCCGAAGACCGCGACCGGTTCCTCACGACGTTGGCCGAGTTCCCACAGCGGCCGCTGGTTCAGCGTCTCTTGGAGTGGCTGCTGTCGGGCGAGGTGCGCGGCCAGGACGCGTGGAAACCGTTTCGAGTGTTGTTGGCTCGTCCCGCGGCGCAGGCTCTCGCGTGGGAGTTTCTCAAACAGCAGTGGCGACCGCTGCGGGAGAAGATCGGCCCGGTGGGTGCGAGCCGCGTCATCCAGGCGACGCAAGGGTTGTGGCGGGCCGACTGGCGGTCAGAAGTCGCCGTCTTTTTCTCCGACCCCGCGAATCGGGTGGAGTCCGCGGCCAGAGCCCTGACCCAGACCCTTGAATTCATCGACGTTGGCGTCGCGTTCAAGGCGGCGCAGGGCGACGCCTTGTCGCGCTGGCTGCAGTCTCGCTAGCGGGTCGACGCGCGCCGGATCGCGCCGACTCACGCGGCCTTGGGTTTGGACGCGGGTGGGACCACGGCCACTTGCCACGGAGAATCCACGAACCACCGGCTGAGCGCGTCGGCCGACATCGGCTGACTGATGTAATACCCCTGCACGGCGTCACAGCCCAGCGAAGCCAGCCGATCCCAAAGATAGGACGTTTCTACGCCCTCGGCAATGACCTGCAAGCCGAGGTTGTGCGCCAGTTCGATGGTGGACCGCACGATCATGGCGTCGTTGTCATCGGCTTCCATGTTCTTGACGAACGACTTGTCGACCTTCACGGCCGAGACCGGGAGCCGCTTGAGATACCCCAGCGAGGAGTACCCGGTTCCGAAGTCGTCGATCGCGAGGGGGATGTCCATGCCGTGCAGCTTGGTCAGGACCTCCAGTGCACGGGCCGGATCCGCCATGATGGTGCTTTCGGTAATTTCCAACTCGAGGCGATTGGCCGGCGCACCCGCGCGGCGCAGGAGGTCGGTCAAATGGTCGGGGATCTGCGCGTCCAGCAGGTTTCGGGCCGAGAGATTCACGGCCACGCTCAGTTGGTATCCCTCCTGCTCCCATTTCCGAGCCTGATCCAACGCGGTGGACAGCACCCACAAGGTGAGCGGACGGATCAAACCGCTGCGTTCCGCCAACGGGATGAAGTCATCGGGAGGGATCATTCCTCGGTGCGGGTGTTTCCATCGGACCAGTGCTTCCACTCCGATCACGCGCCGCGTCTGCATATGGATCTTCGGTTGATAATAGAGAGTCAGCTCGTCGTGTTCGATGGCGTAGCGCAGTTCTCCCATCAACGCGAGCCGCCGGGGACTGTAATGGTCGCGGTCCGCGTCGTAGACCGTCGATCCCATGCCGCTCTGTTTGGCCGCGTACATCGCCACGTCGGCTCGCTGCATGAGGATCGAGGCGTTGGTGCCATGGTCCGGGAACAGAGCGATCCCGATGGCGGCCTCCACGCTGATACTGAGGCCCTCCAGGTTGAACGGGTTTTGGAGGACCTGGTGGGCTTTCTTGGCGACGCGCAGCGCGCCCTCCAGATCGGTGTCGGGCAACAGCAGCGCGAACTCGTCCCCTCCGAGGCGAGCCACGGTGTCGGATTGACGGAGAATGTCGCGGAGCCTGGGACCGATTTGTTGCAGCAGCAGGTCTCCGTGACGGTGGCCGAGCGTGTTGTTGACGTTCTTAAAGTCGTTGAGGTCCATGAGCAGGAAGGCCACCGGTGCCTGGCGGCGTTCCGCGGCCTGGACGGCTTGCGCGAGCCGCTCGTGGACCATGGTCCGATTGGGCAGCATGGTCAGCGAATCGTAGTACGCGAGTTGCCGGATCGTTGCTTCCGCGTGCCGGCGGTCGGAAACGTCTCTTCCGATTCCCACGAGGCCGGTCGCGCGCCCCTGGCTGTCTCTGAGGCTCGCACAGCTCCAATGGTACGGGGTGGAGGTTCCGTCGGTTCGCAGGAGGCGGGCCTCGACTTCAGCCCGGCCCTCGACCAGTCCGCGCTGGATAGCGTCGAGAGCGCTCACGCGTTCGTCGGGCACGATCAGGTCGATCAACGGCAACCGGTCCAGCTCAGCCCGGGGCCGTCCCGTCGCCGATTCCGCTTTCGGATTCCATCGGATCAAGCGCCCGTTGAGATCCAGTATGTACAGGACGTCAGGAATGGTCTCCATGACGTGTTCGGTTTCTTTGAGTGCACCGGCGAGTTGGTCCACCATTTGCTGACGTTCAAACTCGGCCGAGGCGCGGACCGCGAAGAGGCGAAATAGTGACTCTCCGAACGGGGTGTTCCGGATCGGTTTACGCCCCAAGACCGCCAGCAGCCCGATCGCCTGTCCCGAGGAACCGAACAGGGGGACGCCCATGTAGCTCTCGGCCCCCATCTCCACCAGCAAGCGATCTTCGGGAAAACGCTCCTGCACCCGATCGGCATACACGCACAGGTCTCGGCCCACGACGCGCTCGCACGGCGTGCCGCCAAGGTCGTACTCGAAATTGTCCACAAACTGGCCGTCGGCCAGGACCGCAAGCGTCCGGATGCGGTCATCCCGCCCCGCGACGAAACCGCCGACGAACGCGTACTCCACCTCCAACGTCTGGGCCAGGTGTTGCAGGAGCGTTCGAAAAAACGCGGAGCCCGTGACGGCGGACACGCCCTCGGCGATCTGGCGGATCATGCGTTCGGTGTGATCGCGCTCGGTGACGTCGCGGAGGATGGCGGTATAGAGAATCCGGCCTTCTTCGCTCGTGCGGGCAATGGTGGCTTCGGCCGGAAATTCGGTCCCGTCTTTGCGGCGTCCGATGATTTCCTGTCGCTCGGCCATTCGTCGGGCGGCGACCGATCCCGAACCGAATGCGCGCACGTGGTCGCGATGGGGCTTGGCGAATCGATCCGGCATCAGGCGGTCCAGCGGTTGCCCGATCACCTCCTCGGCACGAAACCCGAAGATCTGTTCGGCCCCGTGGTTGAACAGCACGATACGCTGCTGCTCATCGATGGAGATGATGGCGTCTGACGCGATGTTGACGATATTCGTCAACCGGGCTTCGCTGACGTGCTGTTCGGCTTGGCGTTGTCGGAGGGCGGCGACCAGGTCGTCGACCGCGACGCCGATGCGATCCAGTTCGTCCAGCCCTGACACCGAACGCGCGGGTGTCGGGCGGGCCTCGTGATGCAGGTGCGCGACCGCGTTGGCCAGGCGGGTGATCCGTTTGGAAAAGAGCCACTCGATCGCCACCACCGCCAACCCCGCGGTCAGCAACACCGCCACCACGCGACCGGCGTTGCTCAGGTAGCCGATGAACGTTGCCAGCAACGCAACGCTCGAGAGCAGCAGGATAAGACGGGTACGCAGGGTGAGCCAGTTCACGCCGCCCATAACCGGACGTCCCTTGCGACCGACGTGGCGCGCATGATATGTGAACGTACCGGTAAGTCGGGGAGCTGTCAAACATGAGCGGTCGTTCATTGCGAACCGGATCGGGATCTCCGCCGTGAAGTACCTTGGCGGCCGTGTGCAGATCGTCCAGGGCGACATCACGACGCTGGCGGTGGACGCGATCGTCAACGCCGCCAACCCCTCGCTGCTCGGCGGGGGTGGGGTCGACGGTGCGATCCATCGGGTCGCGGGCCCTGAGCTCAAGGCCGAGTGTCGGACGCTGGGCGGGGCTGCGGTGGGTGAGGCCAAGATCACGAAAGGCCATCGGCTGCCGGCCAAGTACGTGATCCACGCGGTGGGACCGGTCTGGCGCGGGGGAGACCAGGGAGAGCCCGAACTGCTCGCGGCGTGTTATCGCAACAGTTTGTCGCTCGCAGTAACCCGTGGGCTCAAGACGATCGCGTTCCCCGCGATTTCAACCGGCGCGTACGGGTACCCGGTCGAGGCGGCGACGCGGGTGGCGCTGACAGAGGTGGGGACCTTCCTGGCGGCCGACGCATGGTTGGATCAAGTCGTGTTCTGCTGTTTTTCCGCGGCGGATTTTGAGGTGTACCAGCGACTCGCCGCCGAACTGCTCCGATAGGCCGTGCTAGGCGGCGCGCGCCGGATCGGTGAGGCGATCGATCTGCCATGGTGCGTTGTGTAACCACCGATCGAGGTCCCGATCCGGCATCGGCCGACAGACATAATATCCCTGAGCCGAGTCGCAGCCCAACCGGACCAGATGGTCCCACGCGTCCGCGGTTTCGACGCCTTCGGCGACCACGATCAGACCCAGGTGATGTCCCATCTCGATCGTGGAGCGCACGATCGCGGCGTCGTTGTCGTCGGTGGCCAGATTCTTGACGAAGGACTTGTCGATCTTGATGGTGCCGATCGGAAGTTTCTTGAGATACGCCAGGGAGGAATAGCCCGTTCCGAAGTCGTCGATCGCCAGGGGAATTTTCATCTCGTGGAGTTTCTGGAGTACGTCCAATGATCGAGCGGGATCCGCCATGATCGCGCTTTCGGTAATTTCCAGTTCCAACCAGGACGGTTGTCCCGGATGCAAGAGGGTGGCGATGAACTCGGCGAGCGCCGCGTCATGAAGCGTCCGGGCAGACACGTTCACCGCCACGGTCAGGCGGTATCCCGCTTGCCGCAATCGAGCCTCTTGCGCGCGCGCGGCGGACAGCACCCAGCGGGTCAACGGTCTGATGAGCCCGGTTTGCTCGGCCAGTGGAATGAACTCGTCCGGAGAGACCATGCCGCGGTGGGGGTGGTTCCATCGTACGAGGGCCTCCACGCCGATGACGCGACGCGTCGCCATGTGGATCTTGGGTTGAAAGAAGAGCGCCAGTTCCTCGTGTTCGATGGCGAAGCGAAGCTCTCCCATCAGCGCCAGGCGCCAGGGGTTGTAATGATCGTGTTCCGAGGCGTATACGGCGAGCCCGCTGCGGCTTTCCTTGGCCGCGTACATGGCGACGTTCGCCCGTTGGAGCAGGACGTCGGGGGAGGTCGCGTGCTCCGGAAACACCGCGATGCCGATGCTGGCCTCGACCGTCATGGACAACGCCTCCACGTCGAACGGGGCGGTGAGCGCCGCGCGAATCTTTTCCCCAACCTGCACGGCGCCTTCGCGGTTGGTGTCGGGGAGCACGAGGGCGAACTCATCGCCCCCCAGCCGCGCGACCAGATCTGACTGGCGGACTAGGCCGGCGAGCCGGATGGCGAGCTGCTGCAGGAGGACATCGCCGTGGTGGTGACCCAAGGTGTTGTTGATGTCCTTGAAGTGATCGAGATCCATCATCACCAACGCGACTGGTTGCGAGGGTTGGTGCGCGTCGCCGATAATCCGGGCGAGACGGTCAAGCAGGAGCGCGCGATTGGGGAGGTCCGTGAGCGGGTCGTGGTAGGCGAGCCGCCGGATGGTTTCCTCGGCCAGCCGGTGTTGGGTTAGATCGAAACAGACCTGCACCACGGATTTCAGACGCCCGTCCTCATCACAGATCGGGTCGCTGTTGGTCGCCAGGTGCAGGTAGCTGCCGTCCCGCTTGCGGAGCCGATACTCGTAGTGACGAATCGGCTGACGGTGCTGGCACAGCCGTTCGAAGTGGTTGACGGTTTGGGCGAGATCGTCCGGGTGCACATAGCAAAAGAAGTTCGACCCGATGAGCTCGGCCTCGGTGTGCCCCGTGGCCACGCCCATCGTGCGGTTGACGAATCGGACCAGGCCATCCGGGGTCATCTCGATCACCAACTCGTGCATGGTCTCGACGAGTCCCCGATAGCGCTGTTCGGAGACCTCGACGGCTCGCATCGCGTTGTGTCGCTCGGTGACGTCCCGCGCGTTGAGGATGAGCCGGACGGCTTCCGCGGCGGCGAACGGCGCGTGTACCGCGGAGTGACCCACGAGCTCCACCGTTCGCCAGGATCCGTCGGCATGTTGGACCCGACACTCGAGCGTGAACCGGGAGCCCGGTGCGTCGAAGGTGCGGCAGCATTGCTCCGACACGCGGGAAGCGTCCTGCGGGTGAATCAGTGTGATCACGGGGCGGCTCCGCAGCTCCCCGGCGTCAAACCCCAACACCGGAGTGGCGGACGGACTGGCGTACCGGACGGCCAAAGTCCGGTCGACCACCAAGATCACGTCGCTCCCGTGCTCCACGAGCGTGCGAAAGGCTTGTTCGCTTTGCAGCGCAGCGTCGAGGCGATGCGCGTGTTCTCGTACCCTGGCCGCGAGGGCGGCCCGTTTGGATCGGTACACGCCGTACGACGTGGCGCCGGCCACCGTCAGCGTCACGAGGGCCGCGATGATCCACTCGAGCCGCCGGACAGCGTCCACAGCCGCGTGCTGCTCCACGAGGCGAGCGGTCTGGACCGCCTGAGCCCGTCGGGTGAGTCGGCTGAGAACGTCTTGCACCCGTTCGTACTTGCGGTTGAGAGTGGCCAACCGTCGTCCGGCCTTGACGGCGTCTCTCCGTTCAACGTTGGCCAGGACCAGGCTGACTTCCGCGGTCATGTCCTCGACGGTGAGCTGGAGGGCGTCGAGGTCCCGCAGGAGTTGCTCCGTAGGGGGCGACGGCGCATTGGACCGGAGATCGCGCCTGGCCGCGTCCAGCGCCGCGTCGAATTGCATCCGGGCCGCGTCGAGGGTGATGCGTTCGGGCGGGACCGGGCGGGCATCGAAGACGTTTCTCGCCGGCGTATTCACGGCGCTCGCCAGGTTACGGAGCTGGTCGTAGGTCTCCAAGCGGTCGGCCCAGCGTTGGTGTTCGGCGACCGACTGTGCATGGATCCGCGAGACCCATTGGCTCGTGTACAGCCCGAGCAGGACCGTCAACAGGGCCAATCCCGCGAGAAAAAAGTACGTGAGATGCGACGTCCGGCAGCGGGTTCTCGGCGGTGAACGGTCGTCCCGCGTGGAGCGTTCGAACCGGGGCGTTGCGGGATCTACGGAATCAATAGGGGGGAGTGGCGCCGGTTCGGCTGGAGAGTCGGCCATACCAGCAAAAAGTATCTGCCGTCGGCCGGACTGTCAATTTCCTTCGTCCTGTCGAGGGGTTCGGAAGGTCGGCCCCGATCCCCGTCTCGGGGTTCCTTACGTCGCGATCTCGGCGAACGCGGGGCGTGCGGCCTTGAGCGTCCGTTCGATTTCCCTCTCCGTGTGCGCGAGGGAGACGAACCACGCTTCGAACTGCGAGGGAGGCAGATATACGCCCGCGTCGAGCATGGCGGAGAAGAAGCGGGCGAATCGCGTGGTATCCGCGGTCTTGGCCGTGGCGTAGTCGCGAACCGGGGTAGCGGTGAAGAACACGGTGAGTACCGACCCCGCGCGGTTGATCTGTACCGAGACGCCGGCAGATTTTGCGGTCTCCGCGAGGCCGTCAGCGAGCGCGGCGCTGCGCGCCTCCAAGACCTCGTAGACCTTGGGTTTTTGAAGGAGTTTGAGGGTCGCGATGCCCGCGCTCACCGCCAACGGGTTGCCGGAAAGCGTCCCCGCCTGGTAGACGGGCCCGGCCGGCGCGATCATCTCCATCAAGTCGCGCCGCCCGCCATACGCGCCCACCGGCAGCCCCCCGCCGATGATTTTCCCCAGACATGTCAGGTCGGGGACAACGCCATAGAGTGACTGGGCTCCGCCGTAGGACGCGCGAAACCCGCTGATCACTTCATCGAAAATCAGCAGTGCCCCGCGTTCGCGCGTTAGCTCCCGCAGCCCCTGTAGAAATCCTGGTGCAGGAGGAACCACGCCCATGTTGCCCGCGATCGGTTCCACGATGACGGCTGCGACGGCGCCGGAATTCGCGTCGAACAGTCGACGCACGTCGCTCAAATCGTTGTACGAAGCGGTGAGGGTGTGTTTGGCGAGGTCGGCCGGCACGCCCGGGCTGTCGGGCAACCCGAACGTCGCCACGCCGGAGCCGGCTTTGACCAAGAGGCTGTCGGCGTGGCCGTGGTACCCGCCGTCGAACTTGATGATGGCGTCGCGCTTGGTCGCCGCTCGCGCGAGCCGGATCGCACTCATTACCGCTTCGGTCCCTGAACTCACGAGCCGGACCATTTCGATGGACGGCACCGCGGCTACGATCATCTCGGCGAGCCGGACCTCCAATGGAGTGGGCGCGCCGTAACTCGTACCGTGATTGGCCTCGCGTTTGATGGCGTTGACCACCTGCTGGTGCGCGTGCCCCACGATCATGGGCCCCCACGAGCCGACATAGTCGATATACGAATGCCCGTCCACGTCGTACAACCGGCAGCCTTTGGCGCGGAGGATGAACGGCGGCGTGCGTCCCACGGAACGAAACGCCCGCACCGGGCTGTTCACGCCTCCGGGGATCAAGCTCTGGGCGCGGGTGAACAGGTTCTGTGATTTTTGGTAGCTCATGGGGCTCCGCATAGAAACGGTGGGCCAGTTTGCCGGTTGTCCGGTGCGCCGGTGAAGGACGAGCCGCAACCGGCTAACCGGCGAACCGGCCAACAATTCTCTGAGCAGCAGCGGCCCATTCTAAGGAGTGGCTTTACGAGGGTCAAGCAGTCCGTCGAGAAGGCAGGTTCCTCTGTCTTAGGTACGATCGGCCGACGAAGATGATGAGGGGATGTATGCGAGTGCCTCGTTGAGTCCAAGCCGAGCCGCCCAGCGGGACAAGCACATGCGGTTCAGCGTGGCCGCACAACGCTGGAGGACAGATAGGTAATCGGGCCAGGGTACTTTTCATGTCAACACCACCTGCCGACGACCCTCTCACGTTATCCAGCACGGAAATACCCTGCATCGGTCTTCTCCGTCGCTATTTGAGATTCTCCTCGGTATAGAGCGACAGCTCGATCATACGCTCCAGCAACTGCTGGGGGGAGTGGCCGGGGAAGTTCTTCAGGACCAGTTCCTTGGCGAAAAGCCGGGCGATGTATCGGAGCTTCAGCGCGCGCGAGCGCGCGCAGTACACGAAGTCGCGGTGGCCGTTGTTGATGACAATGACGTTCTGCAGGGCGTCGTAGCGCGAACGCCACAGCTCGCCCGGCGCGCGCTGGAAGGTGTAGCCCGGGAGCCCCTGTTTGGTCGAGGCCGGCTCCTTGGTTTCGGGTACGAGCTGCTCCGTGACCGTGACCAATCCCTCGGCCGTGCAGACGACCTCGCCCTGAGTCACCGCGACCTGCAGGCGGGTCAGTCCAGGGTCCGCCGGGGCGTGAAACGTGACGATCTCGCCATCGGCGTTCTCGATGCGCCCCTGGCCTTCGGCGATCGTCCAGCGGCACGAGAGATTCTCCTCGACCGATCTGCGAGCGCGGTCGCGCGCCACTGCGCGCAGCGTGCGCGATTGGTTCACGGGCAGCACGCAGGAGGTCGGCGCGATCCGCACGCTGAAGAGCGGGCCGGCGTATTCGAAGAACTGCTTTTGTCCGTCCCCCGTCGTGGCGTCGCCGACCGCGACATCGTCGACCTCCTCTGTGATCACGGCGCCTTCTACCACGTCGGGCGGGCGACGGGGGCCCGCCGCGTTCCGCGTCCCGACGTCGAACCAGTCGTATTCCTCCGCCGGCAAGGCCATCAACGCCTCCTGGAACGCACGCTGGATGGTGCGCAGCACGTCGCGGCTGGCGCGTTCCTCTTCCGCGCGGCGTTGTTCCTCGATGAGCTCCGACACCCGCGCCGCGACCGGCGCCAACGCCGAGCAGAACGCCTCGTATTCGGCGTCCTGGATGATGCCGCTGCGCGTGCCCGGCGTGAGATTGAGCGTCGGCGCATCCACGATGCCCTGAAGGAACCCTGCGTTCCACGGCGCGCCGCGGAACGCATCGAGCTCCGCGATGTCCGCCAGCACGCGCGTGCCGGAGCGATACAGCCCCACGCGGTTCTCAGGGTCCGGCACGGAGAGGTACAGCTCAAGGTACACCTCGCCGCGCGGGATCGCAGGGCGCGGCAGTTCGTGCAGCAACCGGCCGGAGAAGCGCCGCGGCTCGACCTGGTACTCGCGGCGCGCCTGGCGGTCGATGATCGTGACCTTCACGCCCGACTGGCGGATGCGGTCTCGCAGTTCCGAGGCGAGATACCACTGGATCTTCTCCCCGCTGAACTGGCGGATGCCGGGCAGCAGCGGCTTGATCTTGAGCTCCGTGCCCTTGTGCGGAAAGAGCGTGTGCCGCGGCATCACCGTGTAATTCGGATCGCCCTTGCGCATGCGCATTTGGTGGGCCCTTCCGTCCGCGCTGGTCGAGGTTAGCGCCAGCTCCTCGCCCACCGTCCAGAAGCTCAAGAGCCCGATACCGAACTCGCCCTGGATGCCTTGCGCGCCCTGGGCCTTGAGCCGGCGTTTGATCGAGTCACAGATGTGCGTCGCCACGTAGCGGAAGTCGGGCAGCCCCTGCTCGTCGCGCGGAATGCCGTCGCCGTCGTCGCTGATCGCAAGATAGTGCTCGCCGTGATCCCGGCCGCGCGTGATGGTGACGCGCCCGGCGCGGGCGTCGATGCTGTTCTCGACGAACTCGGCTACCGCCTTCAAGGGGTTGCTCTGAGACAGCGCGATGATGGTGATGGCGTTCCAGTCGTCGCCGATCCGGAGCCGCCCGGAGGCCCCCGGGCGCCTCTGCCGTTTTGCTAGGGTCACAACGGGGCGATCATAACGCATCCATGCTGGCCATCGCCAAGGCCTGTTTGGGAATGGGGACGGAATTCTTTTTCTGTTTAAGCATGGGTGTATAGTATGCCGACCCAGCAGCAATTGACTTTCTTGGCAGGCGGGCATATACGTGGGGCGCTGTCGTACCCAGTGACGGCAGGGTGCCGCTTGGGCACAACGTGGCAAAGATAAACCCGAAACAACTACATGGACCTTGGGCGACCGGTTATGCGCTTGATATCCACTCTACGGGTAGCGAGTTTATCGGCTACGACGAGTACGGCCATGAGCAATTCGACACGAAACGTACAGAGATTGGCGAACTTCTTTACCGTGTAAAATACCAAGGCGACGATGCCGCTCTCGACGAATTGGTCAGCACGATGGCGGATTTCATTAGAGTGAAACGAAAGGCCGTGGACATGATTGTCCCTGTCCCGCCTACTCGTGCCCGCCGGGTGCAGCCTCTTTTCAAGATCGCGGACGCCCTCGGAGCAAAGATCAAAACGCCGGTTGTTCGGAATGCGGTGAAGAAGACTGGCGGATCTGAGCTCAAGAATCTCCACAGCTACGAAGAAAGAAGGCAGGCGCTGGAACACGTCATCATGGCCGACTCGAAATTGGTAACAGGCAAGCGCATCCTTCTACTGGATGATCTGGTTCGCTCGGGAGCGACGATCAACGCCGTGGCAGAACAACTCACATCCGCTGGGGCAACCGCGGTTCACGTCTTGGCGATTACGCAAACGAGGCGACAATGAAGAGCGTTTTTGCTGGTGGGTCGCGGAAAGTGACCCGCCTGAACGCCGAGATTCGGAAGCGACTCGATCAGATCATCGCGAAACACTTGAGCGTGTTGGTAGGTGACGCCAACGGCGCAGATAAGGCCATCCAGAAGTATTTGAGTGACCGCCAATACGACAAGGTTGTCGTATTTTGCACAGCCGACGCGTGCAGAAACAATCTTGGTGAGTGGGCCGTGCGATCCGTAGCGCCGCCGCACGAAACACGGGATTTTGCCTTCTTCACGGCCAAAGACGCAGCGATGGCACGCGAAGCGGAGTATGGGTTCATGCTGTGGGACGGCGAGAGCGCGGGAACGATTGTCAACGTGGCACGACTCGTCGCAGCGGGAAAACCGGTCGTGATCTACTTATCGCCTCGGAAGATATTCGTCACGCTCAAGTCGCGCCAGGAACTCGATGTCCTCTTGCACGAGATTCCCGCCGCTGCCGCAGCACGAGTCAAGCGATATATCGCAGAGCACGCCCGTGAGTTCGAGCAACAGAGCATGTTCGGTGCCGCGTGACCCGTTACTCAACCCCTCGGTTCTTGTGGCCTGGCTAAAGATTTGTCGGGTAGACCCGGGTGGCAACACCCGGGTCTACCCGACAACCTTTAGAAACGAGGAAGTGTGCGGCAAAGGGGGGTGTTGGAGCCCGGACTGGCCCGTTGCGATCCGCTTGACTTGCTCCAGGCGCTTTCCTAGAATCCCGCCATGCGCTTTCCGATCTCTCGTCGACCACCAGGGGCTCCGGGGCTAGGCGCCACGCCGGCGAAACAGGGCGCGGGTCACGGCGCCTCACCGCGTGGGGCGAGGCCGGGCAATGCCTCGGCGCCGGCACAGGGGGGGGAGCAGTTCCAGGAACTGCGGGCCTCGGCGCTGTATTGTCCCAAGTGCCGAGAGGCCACGCCTACGCGCGAAGTGCTCTTGTTGGTCCTTCCCGATGGCGGCAGCCTTCTTGATTACCGCTGCGCGCGTTGCGGAACCCCCACCGGCTCGCGCACGGCGAAGCCGGCCTCCAACGTTCGCGTCCTTCGTTAGCGCGGCGCGGTCGCGCGTCGTGGTCAAGAAGATCAAGAAGAAATCTCCCGCGGGAGCGTCGGGGTGGCGTGGCGTACCACTGGCGTTGGTGGTGACGGCACTGGCGGGACCTCGGCGCGAAGCGCGCGACGTGCTGCGGGCGTTTTCGCCTACGTGGCGCCTGCGGGAAGTCTTTCTGGATCATTTCAGTCTGGAGGTCGTGTCCACCGATCGACCCCTCACCCTCGTCGAATTCATGGCGTGGCCTGGACTCGCTGATCCCGCATGGGCATTTAAGTCCGCGGGCGGATACGGGGTGGTGTTGACCAAGGCGCCGGCGGAGGAGACGAGCGAGGGGCCGCGGTTCGGCGTGGTGCCGGTCGTGGTTCGCCTCATGGCGTCTGACCTAGACCGGCTGTCCGAGCTGTGGGCCGAGGACGTCCCGGAGGTGGCGCGCGTGGCGTTGACCACCGCGTTCACCGAGGCCATGAATCTGATCCCGGGCTATGATCGCGCGGTCTGGAGCGGCCCCCGCCCCGCACGCGATCTCAACGCGCTCATCAACCACCTCAACGCGCTGGTGACCGATGAGTGCGCGTTGGCGGGTGTGGATGCTCCCAGGAAATTTCCGTTCGCTGCGGATCAGCGGATGGCAGCCATCCCATCGGTCGTAACGCTGTAACGGTCAACCACCGACCGCGACGCCCAACCACCGGCCGATGAGAAAGGTCGCCCCAGCAGCGGCCGAGCCCAGCAGTGCCATCCTGGCCGCGCTCCACAGCACGCTCCGACCTGTAAAGAGGCTCATCAGCCCGCCGACTACCAGCAATCCCGCTTCCATCGCGAGCAGCGATCCCAACAGCCCGGGTTCGTCTGTGGGAAGGAGAAACGGGATCAGCGGGATCAATGCGCCGGCGGCGAAGCTTGCGAAGGACGCCAGCGCGGCGGAAAGGGGGGAGACTAGGTCGCTGGGATTGAGCCCCAATTCTTCACGTGCGAGTGTGTCGAGGCCTTGCTCGGGATCCGCGATTAGCCGAGAAGCTACGGAGCGCGCCGCGTCCGGGGACAAGCCTTTGGCTTCGTAGATTGTGGCCAGTTCGTCGATCTCCTCCTCGGGCATGGCTTCGAGCTCGTGCCGCTCCAGCGCGAGTTGGTGTTCCAACAGCTCGCGCTGCGTCTTCACGGACACATATTCACCAGTGGCCATGGAGAGACTGCCCGCGAGCAGACCTGAAAATCCCGCGATCGCCACGTTGTGCGGGTCCACCCCGGCCGCAGCCACCCCCACGATCAGACTGGCGTTGGAGACCAGGCCGTCGTTCACGCCGAACACGGCCGCTCGCAACGCCCCCCCGCCTTGTCGGGCGTGATGCCACGTCTCCGGGATCGGCGTCGGGGCCATGGCCGGCACGGACTCCACAAGCTGCGGCTCGGGAGGAACGGCTCCGGGCCGGTAGACGGACAGCCCTCGGACTTTCATGGCTGCGAGCACGGGGAGGATCGGGCGAGGGCCCAACGCGCGGAGCAGCAGGACCGCGATCTTGGCGCGCAGGGGAGGACGGAATGGAGGGGCGGTGCCGCCCAGCGTCTGCAAGCGGCTTTCCCACAGCGCGGCCTGGCGCTCAGACGCGACGCGCAGCTTGGCGAACAAGGCGGCGCGGGAAGGGGAAGCGGTCTCCGCTGCTTCCATCGCCCGATACAAGAACGCGGAGGTCCGCTCCTCGTAAAGCGAGGTGAGCACCGACGAGACTTTGGGCGTCATCGCGGGCTTCCTAAGAGGAGCGTTAGTTAGCCGGTTGGCCGGTTCGCCAGTTGACCGGTCAACGTACAGAGATGTGGTGCGCGACCGCGAGAGCGGAGCCTGTTCAGGAAAGGCCAGATGCAAGGCGCCGCTGAGTACCGGAGCGGAGCGTACTGGGTGCATACGTGAGCACCGGAGCGCAAGCGGCAACGCCGCAGATGGCTTTTCATGAACAGGCTCCTAGCGCTTGACCACGCCGATCCAGCTGTTAGTCTCGTCCAAACCGTCCACGGTCCCGCCGAGCACCAACATACGTTTCAGATAGGTCACGGCGTCCGCGGTGATGATCTCGCCGGGTACCAGCACCGGGATGCCTGGCGGATACACGGTCACGATCTCGGACGAGACCGCGTCGACCGCGGAATCCAGCGGGATGTAGTCTTGGTCCGCGAAGAACGCTTCGCGCGGGGTCATCACCGCGTCGTGTCCGAACGCGGGCAATGGCTCGGAGGCGAGCGGCGACGGGCCCGACCTAGTGCCGTATTCTTTCGCGATGTCGCGAAGCGCGTCGACGAGCCGGCGCAGGTCGTCCTGGCGATCGCCGATGCTCACGATCACCAAGATGTGGAACGGGTCCGCCATCTCGACCTGGATGTGATACTTGGTGTTGAGAATTTGGGAGACTTGATAGCCGGAGAGTCCGAGGTCCGTCACGGTGATGGTCAGCTTAGTGACGTCGAGGTCGCCCATCTGCGCGAAGAGGCTGCCCGCGACATTGTCCTTGCCGAGACAAAAGAGCCCGTGGATCTTGTTGATGCGGGCACGCGCGTCTTGTGCCAGCCGAATGGCCTTGTCCAGCAGCTTCTCGCCCTCGGTGGCCATTTGCATGCGCGCCAAGTCGAGCGACGCCATCAGGATGTAGGACGGGCTGGTGGTCTGCACGAAACGCAGCACGTTGCTCACCATCGACAAATTGACGCGTGTCGCGCGGGCGTGAAGCATGGAGGCCTGGGTCATGCCCCCGATGATCTTGTGGGTGCTCTGCACGCACATGTCGGCCCCGGCTTCCAGCGCCGACGCCGGAAGGTCGGGGTGGAACTTGAGGTGTGGGCCGTGCGCTTCGTCCACCAGCACCACCACGCCCTTCTCGTGGGCATATGGGACGATGCGTTCCAGATCCGCGCAGATCCCGTAGTAGTTGGGGCTGGTGAGAAACAGGACCTTGCACTCGGGGTGCGCGTCGATCGCGGCCTTGGTTTCCGCGAACGTCACATTGAGCATGATCTGGAGACGCGCGTCGACCCGCGGGCTGTAGAACACCGGTTGCGCGCCGGATAAGATGAGCCCGGCCAACACGGACTTGTGGGCGTTGCGCGCGATCAAGACCCTGTCGCCCGGGTTACACGCCGCGAGGATCATGGCCTGATTGCCGCCGGTCGTGCCGTTGACCAGGAAATAGGAGCGGTCCGCGCCATACGCCTTGGCCGCGAGTTCCTGCGCCTCCTTGATGACCCCGCGGGGCTTTTGCAGCGAATCGACTTCGTCGAGCGTGGTGAGGTCGATGGAGAAGATCTTGGGGCCGACGAACTTCCGGAAACGGGTAGAGATCCCCTTTCCGCTCTTGTGGCCCGGGGTGTGAAAGGACACCTTGCGACTCTCCGCCAGTCCGACCATCGCGTCGAACAGCGGCGTGCGGAGCTGTTCGTCGGCCTCAATGGTTGAGGGAGGGGGAAGCGTTGCTGAAGGCGCTGGGTCAGGGTCGGTGGATTGCGGAGACGGCTCGCTAGCGTTGTTCACGATGTGTGTGTCAGGGCATCTGACTCGCGATGCCGCGGCGTGGTCCCTTCCTATGCCGTCACGAAGGCCGGGTCAGTGGTACGTAAACAACGGCTGATTGTCTTCGATGATCCGGTCGTCGGCGGCCAGACGCTTTACCAGGTGCTTGGGAAGGAGGAACTGACCCTGGTGGATCTCTCCGTGGTAGTAGCGTAGTTCACCGTTGATTCGCTTGGTGATCCGCTCGTCGATTTCGTTCGGCGACACCGAGCGGGGATCGAGACTCTTTGACGCCACCGCGAAGCCCCACGGAAGCCCGAACGACGGAATCGATGTCTGATAGGGCGCCACGATCGGAAACGCGGTCTTCAGGGTCTGGCAGACGGCGGCGAAACAGAACATGCTGTTCACCGCGGTCGAACCGGCTTGCAACGTGATCGTGCCCTGCGGGGTCAGACGCCGCTTCACGATTTGGTAAAACTCTTTGGTGTAGAGCAGGTACGCGGGGCCTTCTTCGACCGGCTCCGAAATATCGATGATGATCGCGTCGTAGGTATCGCTCGTTTCCTCGAGGTACTTGCGGGCGTCGAGGAACTTGAGCTCCACCCGGGGGTCGTCAAACGAGCCTTGATGCCACTCGGGGAGAAATTGTTTGCACCGCTCCACCACTTCCTGGTCGATGTCGACCATCAACACGCGCTCGACCGAGCGGTGACGGAGAATCTCGCGGAGCGTGGCGCCCTCGCCGCCGCCGACAATGAACACCCGTTTGGGTTCGGGGTGGGTCAGGAGCGCGGGATGGACCAGCGCCTCGTGGTAGATGAATTCATCGGCTTCGGAGGACTGCATCTTGCCGTCCAGCACGAGACAACGGCCGTAGCTCCCGGTGTCCATGATCTCCACCTCCTGATACTTGGTTTTGGCGGAGAAGAGCATGGTCCGGATGCCATGCATATGACCTTCCTCAGGATTGAGGAAGTCAAGGAACCATTTGTAGCTCTTTGACTCGATCATCGACGGGCATTTCCTCGACGGCGGGAACCGTCTTGTGAGGCAGCTTCACGTTGCCCTTGGACAGAATTCCTCGCCGTACCTCCATAATCGAAGGATGTTTGGATTGGAACTTCTCGACCAAGAACTCCGCGGCGACCTCGGGTTTCAGGACGTCGCCGCAGGTAAAAATATCCACCGCGGCATACCCGTATTCGGGCCAAGTGTGGATGGAAAGATGGGACTCGGCGATCACCACCACGCCGCTGATTCCGAAGGGAGAGAATTTGTGGAAGTGGACATCCACGATCGTGGCTTTGGCGGCTTTGGCCGCTTCGACCATGATCAGTTCAACCTTCTTCAGATCGTTGAGTAACCTGGCATTGCACGCCTTGAGCTCCACCAGAAGATGGGTCCCTAATCCGTGCACCGTTCCGTCCCCCTTTCCTCACCGCGTCCCACCATTGGGCGCGTTCGAAGCGAAGCCGCGTCCGCTTCGGATGTCGTCGAACCGCTCGCACGACGCGCGAGCGGCACATATGAAATTTTGGTCCGTACTATAACTGAATCAAGTGCCAAGTCAAGAAAAAAAATGTACCTCGGTCAAAAAATTTTCCCCGCGGGCTGGCCGCTCGCGCCGCGCTGAGTCGACGGCGTACGACGAGCATTCCTTGTTGGGATGTCCTCTTCGGGGCGAGTTGTCTTGACCCCTCTCTCAACCGGGTGATAGAATCAGCCGCCTTGCACGGCGGTGCGGGACGACGTCCCGTGCGGGCCGCGCAACCTCCGGGAGGAGACGGCGACGCGGTGCAACGGCGATGGGCATGGTGGGTGGCTACGGCCGGGGGCGTTGGAGCCGCACCGTGGGCGCCCGGCACCGCCGGAAGCCTCGTCGGCGCGGCCGTCGGTTGGGCGGCCGGACGCTTGTTGGGTCCGGGCTGGTATGTGGTGGGAACCGCCGCGCTGTTCGGGCTCGGGGTCGCGGTCGCCACCCGCGTTGAGCGCACCACAGGGCGTAAAGATCCGTCGGTCGTGGTGATCGACGAGGTCGTCGGCATGCTCGTGGCCCTGTTTGCTTTACCGCTTCGAGCCGGCGACGTGCTGATCGCCTTTCTCTGTTTTCGGATTTTCGATATCGCCAAACCGTTTCCGCTCCGTCGCCTCGAAGCGCAGCCCGGGGGGTGGGGCATTATGCTCGACGATCTGGTCGCGGGTCTCTACACCAACGTGCTCGTGCGGATAGGACTGTGGGCAGCGGGAGTGGTCTGAAGACCGAGTTGATTGCGGTCGGCACGGAATTGCTTTGGGGGGACCGGATCGACACGAACACGGTGGCGCTCTCCGACGCCTTGGCCGCCCTCGGGATTCGGGTGTCGGCCAAAACCGTGGTCGGGGACGACGAGGCCACGCTCGCCCGCGCGTTGACGGATGCCATGGCGCGGGCGTCGTTGGTCATCATGACCGGAGGGCTCGGGCTGACGCACGACGACATTACCACCCGAGTCGTGGCGAAGGCCCTGGGACGTGATCTGACGCTTCGGGAGGAGGTGGCGGCCGATATCCGGGCCGCCTACCGCCGACGGGGGCGCGAGGCCACGCCGGCGAGCGAACGGCTGGCGTTCTTGCCCGCCGGGGCGGACATCTTGCGGAATCCCGTGGGAATCGCGCCGGGGTTTCGACTGACGGAACGAGCCGTCTCCCTGGTGGCGCTCCCCGGGGTGCCGTCGGAGATGCGCGCCATGTTCGACACGGCCGTTGCCCCGTGGCTCTCGCGACTGACCGCCGGGGCGGCGCCGATGACTCGGCGCACGATACACACGTTCGGGCTCAGTGAATCGGAAGTGGATCAGCGGTTGTCGGATCTGTTCCGCGACGCCGCGTGTGAGACCGGAATGTTGGCGTCACCCAAAGGCGTGGAGATCCGGTTGCGGGCGAGGGGCGGGGATCGTTCGGTCGTCGGCTTGAACCACCTCGTTTCGGCGATCGCCCAGCGATTGGGTGACGCGGTGTACGCGTTCGACGGCCGGGCCATGGAGGCCGTGGTGGGCGACGCGCTGCTCGCCAAGGGGTGGACGCTGGCTGTTGCCGAATCGTGCACCGGAGGGTTGGTGGGGCATCGGCTGACTGACGTGCCGGGCAGCTCCCGGTATTTTGTCGGCGGCTGGGTGACGTATGCCAACGAAGCCAAAATGAGCTGGCTGGGCGTGGACCGCGAACAATTGGCCACGTACGGTGCGGTCAGCGAGCCGGTCGCGGCGCAGATGGCCCAAGGCGCACGCCGACACGCGGGCAGCGACATGGGCTTGTCCTTGACGGGCATCGCGGGACCGGAAGGCGGGACCCCCGAGAAACCGGTCGGCACGCTGGTCGTCGGCCTGGCCAGCGATCGTGGCACCGAGACCAGCCGGTGGCGGTTCACGGGTTCGCGCACGGATACCAAGCTCGCGTTTTCGCAGTTCGGGTTGAACGCGGTCCGGCGGTTCGTCTTGGGGGCGTGAGGACCGGAAGCGGATCCCGCCCGGCGGCCGGCGAAACGGAATCGCTGCGCAGCTTCGTGGCGGTTCACGTACCCGATGCGTGGCTGGGCGGCTTGACAGTGCTCCGGGAGCGCCTGGCGCGTCACACGGCGGGTGTGCGGTGGGTGCAGCCGGACGGCTCGCACGTCACCCTCGCGTTTCTGGGGCAGATCGCGCGTTCCCGCGTTCCAGGCATCGCGGCGCGGCTGAGCGATGTGGCGCGGGAGTGTCCGCCTTGTCGGGTCCACGCCGGCGGGATCGGGGTCTTCCCCCATCCCGGTCGCGCCACCGTGCTGTGGTTAGGGGTGCAGGATCCCTCCGGCGGACTGCTCCGATTGCAGCGGCGGGTGGAGCAGGCGTTGTCCGCCGAAGGGTTCACGCCGGACGAACGACCGTTCCATCCGCATGTGACGTTGGGACGGTGGCGCACGCCGCCCCCCAGAACCAGCGTCGACGCGGTGCTCGCGGAACCGCTGCCGCCGGCGCTGAGTGGCTCCGCTGGGGAGTGGATGGTAACCGAAATCCGGCTGATGGAAAGCCGATTGACTTCGGAAGGGTCGATCTACACGGTGCTGGAAGCACTACGGCTCACGGGTAACGCGGCGAGTTGAACGCGACAGCGTCAGGGAGTGCGACGGAGCAGTGGGTCTTGTCAGCGCGTTCAGGAACGCGCCAGATGCAAGGCGGAGCGAGCACCGGAGCTGTAGGGGCGTATCGCGATACGCCCCTACAGAGACGTGAGCACCGGATGCGTAGCGACAACGCCGCAGATGGCCGTTCCCGAACGCGCTCCTAGGAGGAGGCGAGGATGATTGCAAAGGAGAAGGAGCAGCAAGGCAACCGGATGAAGGCGCTGGATCTGGCGCTGGCGCAAATCGAGAAACAGTTCGGCAAGGGGACCATTATGCGCCTGGGCGCGGATGGCGCCGTGATCGAGACGTCGGTCATCCCCTCGGGATCGCTGGGACTCGACATCGCCCTCGGCGTCGGGGGGTTGCCGCGAGGCCGGATTGTGGAGATCTTCGGACCGGAGTCGTCGGGGAAGACCACGCTCTCGCTGCAAGCGGTTGCCGCGGCCCAGGCAGAGGGCGGCGTCGCGGCTTTTATCGACGCCGAACACGCCCTGGATATGGCGTACGCCAAGCGCCTCGGCGTCAAGACCGACGACCTGCTGGTCTCGCAGCCGGACACCGGGGAGCAAGCGCTGGAGATCACGGAAACGCTGGTGCGCAGCGGCGCACTGGACGTCGTGGTGGTGGACTCGGTGGCCGCGCTGGTGCCGCGAGCCGAGTTGGAGGGGGAGATGGGCGACTCGCACATGGGGTTGCAGGCTCGCCTCATGTCGCAAGCCATGCGCAAGCTCACGGCCGCGATCAGCAAGTCACACACCACGGTCATTTTTATCAACCAGATCCGGATGAAGATCGGCGTGATGTTCGGGAATCCCGAAACCACCACCGGCGGCAACGCGCTCAAGTTCTACGCGTCGGTCCGCCTGGACATCCGACGGACCGATGCCCTCAAAGAAGGGCAGGACGTGGTGGGCAGCCGCGTGCGCGTGAAAGTCGTCAAAAACAAGATGGCGCCGCCGTTCCGTCAGGCTGATTTTGATATCATGTTCAATGAAGGGATTTCGAGGCTGGGCGAGATGATCGACCTGGGGGTGGAGAAAGGGATCGTTGAAAAGAGCGGAGCCTGGTATGCTTACAAGGGCGACCGGATCGGGCAAGGGCGCGAGAACGCGAAGCACTTTCTGCGGGAGCAGGCCGCGGTGGCGAAGGAGATCGAAGCCCGCATCCGGGAGGCGTACGGTCTGATCCCGCGCGAGAAGGGGCTTCAAAAGGGAGCCGAAGCGTGAGCTTAAACATTGACGAATTGTTGAAGGCGGCGGTGGCCAAACGGGGTTCCGACCTCCATTTGAAGGTGGGCAGTCCTCCGACCGTCCGGGTCGATGGGCACCTGGAGCCGTTGGATCCCTCGGTTCGCCTCACCCAGGAGGACGCGGTCGCCATCGCGTTCTCGATCATGAACAACACCCAGAAGCAGCGGTTCAAGGAGAAATCCGAGATCGACTTGGCGTACAGCGCACCGGGTCTGGGGCGGTTCCGCGTCAACCTCTACCAGCAACGCGGAACCGTCAACATGGTGTTCCGATCCGTTCCCACCAAGATTCTCACGTTCCAGGATCTGCACCTGCCCGCCGTGATCGAAAAGTTGGCCGGCGAGACGCGTGGATTGATTCTGGTGACTGGAACCACCGGAAGCGGCAAGTCTACGACCTTGGCTGCGATTATCGACTACATCAACCGCAGCCGTACGGAGAACGTCATCACGATCGAAGATCCCATCGAGTTCCTGCATCGGGATCGGAAGTGTCTGGTCAGCCAGCGGGAGATCGGCGCGGACACCGAGTCCTTCAGCGTGGCGTTGCGGTCCGCGCTGCGCCAGGATCCCGACGTGATCCTGGTCGGTGAGATGCGGGACTTCGAGACGATTTCGACCGCGCTCATCGCCGCGGAAACCGGGCACTTGGTGCTGAGCACGCTGCACACCGTAGACGCGACCGAGACGGTGAACCGTATCATCTCGGTGTTCCCGCCCTACCAGCAGAAACAAGTGCGCCTGCAACTGGCCGCGATCATCAAGGGCGTGATCTCCCAGCGGCTGGTGCCCCGCATGGACGGCCAGGGGCGCGTGCCCGCGGTGGAGGTGATGGTCGCCACGCAGACCATCCGCGAGTGCGTGATCGACCCCGACAAGACCCGGCGGATCCACGACGTGATCACCGCCGGGACGTCCCAGTACGGGATGCAGACCTTTGATCAGTCCCTGGCGCAGTTGTGTCGCGAAAAACTCGTGGCCTACGAAGAGGCGTTGCGCTGGTGCTCGAATCCCGACGACTTCGCGCTCAAGATGAAGG
The DNA here is from genome assembly GCA_040757335.1 of Nitrospirota bacterium. Classification (NCBI taxonomy): domain Bacteria; kingdom Pseudomonadati; phylum Nitrospirota; species Nitrospirota bacterium. The sequence goes on from JBFLXB010000022.1 coordinate 54,374, forward strand.
GCGTGCAGTCCACCGGCGATCTCACGTGGGAGACCGACAAGGCGGCACCGGCCGCGGCTGAGCCTCCGGCGTTCAAGGTCGAACGGTTCGGCAAGTGAACGCAAATGATCTCCGGCGCGCGTTCTGCGACTTCTTCGCGACCCGGCACGGTCACACGCTCGTTCCCAGCTCGTCGCTGATTCCGGCTCAGGATCCCACGCTCCTGTTCACCAACGCGGGCATGGTGCAATTCAAACAAACCTTCCTGGGCGAGGAGCCGCGGCCGTATACGCGGGCGGTTTCCGTGCAGAAATGCGTCCGCGCCGGCGGCAAACACAACGATCTCGAACACGTGGGCTACACCGGGCGACATCACACGTTTTTCGAGATGTTGGGCAATTTCTCGTTCGGCGATTACTTCAAGGACGGGGCGATTCGGATGGGGTGGGAGTTCGTCACCGAGATCCTCAAGCTCCCTCCCGTACGCCTGTGGGTGACGGTGTTTCGAGAGGACGACGAGGCGGCGCGGTTGTGGCGCGAAGTCATCGGTGTGCCGGCCGAACGCATCGTGCGCCTGGGCGAGAAAGACAACTTCTGGCAGATGGGTGAGACCGGCCCCTGCGGCCCCTGCTCGGAGATCTACGTGGATCAGGGCGAGCAGGTCGGATGCGGCAAACCCACCTGCGGGGTGGGTTGCGACTGCGATCGCTATCTCGAGATCTGGAACCTGGTGTTCATGCAGTACGACCGCGACGCGTCCGGGACATTGTCGCCGCTGCCGCGCCCCAGCATCGATACCGGGATGGGGCTGGAGCGGGTGGCCGCGGTCACGCAGGGCGTTCTGAGTAACTACGACAGCGATCTGTTCCGTCCCCTGCTGGCCGCGATCGGGCAGGCCTGCGGCCGGACGTACGGTCGCGACGCGGGGACGGACGTGTCGATGCGCGTGATCGCCGACCACCTCCGGGCGCTCACGTTCCTGCTTTCCGACGGGGTGCTGCCCTCCAATGAGGGCCGGGGGTATGTGGTGCGCCGCATCCTTCGGCGGGCGGGCCGGCACGGCAAGGTCCTCGGGTTTGAGGGGCCGTTCCTTCACGAACTCTCCGGCGCGGTGATCGACCAAATGCACCACGCCTACCCCGAGCTGGCGCGGCACCGCCAGGCCGTGGCGCGGACCCTGCTCGCCGAGGAGGAGCGCTTCGCCCAGACCCTGAGCCACGGGATGACGGTCCTCTCGGATCTGGTCGCGGCCGCCGAGCGCTCGCGCACCGCAGCGCTGTCGGGGGCCGATCTCTTCAAGCTGTACGACACCTACGGCTTTCCGATGGACTTGATCGCGGACGTGGCCAAGGAACACGGCCTCGCGTTGGACGAGGCGGGGTTCGCGGCCGCGATGGACGAGCAGCGCGAGCGAGCGCGCGCCGCCGGGGGCTTCGAAGCGCAGGCCGTGCAGACGATTTACAAGGACACGCTGTCGGATACCGGACCGACGACGTTCGTCGGCGACGACACGCTGGAGGCCGACGTCCGCCTGCTCGCGATCTTGAGGGACGGTGCGCGGGTACGAGAGGCCCGAGCAGGCGAACAGGTCGAACTGGTCTTCGATCATACCCCGTGTTACGGCGAGGGCGGGGGGCAAGTGGGCGACCAGGCTGAGGTGGAGAGCCCGAACGTGGATGCCCGGATTCGCGACACCGTGATTCCGGTCAAAGGGTTGTTCGTGCATGCCGCGACCGTGGGACGCGGCCGGTTGATCGAAGGCGAGCGTTACCGCGTGACCGTCAACCCGACGTCTCGGCAAGCCAGTTCCAACCACCACACCGGCACCCATATCCTACACGCCACGCTCCGGGAAGTGTTGGGCGATCACGTCAAGCAGGCGGGATCGCTGGTGGCGCCGGACCGCCTGCGCTTCGATTTCCACCACTTTGCGCCGTTGTCCGCGCGCGAAATGGAGCGAATCGAGCAGGAGGTCAATCGGCGTATCCAGGAAGACCATCACGTCGAGAAGGCGTGGATGTCGCAACGGGATGCGCTGGCCAGCGGGGCCTTGGCGTTCTTCGGTGAAAAGTACGGGGATCGCGTTCGCGTGGTGTCGATCGGCTCGTTCAGTAAAGAGCTCTGCGGGGGCACCCACACGCGCGACACCGGGGAGCTGGGACTCTTAAAGATCGTCCGCGAAGGCGGGGTGGCCGCGGGTGTCCGTCGGATCGAAGCCGTGGCCGGCGAGGCCGCGTACCTCGCGACCAAGAAAGACACGAGCGATCTGGCTGAAATCGCGGCGCTGCTCAAAGTCCAGCCGCAGGAAGCGGTGTCCAAAGCCCGCAAACTGGTCGACGCCTTGAGGGCGCGCGAGCGCGAGGTCGAACAACTCAAGGCGCGTCTGGCCGGCGGAGGCGCTAAGGACTCGTCCACCCAAGAAGGCCGCACCGTGGCCGGGGTCTCGGTCGTCGTGCGTCGCATCGACGGCTTGGAGACCAAGGATTTGCGCGCGGCCGCCGACCGCGTGCGTGAACAAATCAAGTCCGGTGTGGTGGTATTGGGCTCGGTCGTGGACGGGAAGGTGAACCTGATCGCTGCGGTGACACCGGATCTCAGTAAGCGCTTTCACGCCGGTAACCTGGTGCGGACGGTGGCTGATCTGGTCGGCGGTTCCGGCGGAGGGAACGCGACCATGGGGCAGGCCGGAGGGCGCGAGCCGGGAGCGCTCGACGCGGCGCTCGCGCGGGTGGATGAATTGGTCGAGGCGATGGCAAGGAAGGGGTGAGGTGGGCTTGCGGAACGCAGGTCAAAACCGTCTCCGAGCCTCGGCGCTAAACTTCGCGCCTGCGTTGCTTCGCGACCTGAGTGGAAGCGGGCATCGGATTCTGCGTTCAGGGCGCAGTGCAGGTTCGGTTTCGCAAGCGAGGAATGGAGGTCGATCATGTATCGGGTTATGAAGAAGGCGGTGCTGGCGGGATTGGGTGTCCGCGCGATGGTCAACGACGTGGTGGACGACTTGGTCAAGAAGGGGGAGAGCGCCCAAGACAAGCAGTCGACCAAGGTTCGGGAGTTTGTCTCCTCATGCGAAGAGTCGGCGCAGGGTGTCGAGCGCGCGCTCAAGGGCGGGTTGGACGCGGTGGTCAAGGCGGTGCGACCGGGCCGGAGCGATCTGGGCGCGATCGAGCGACAGCTTCACGAGCTGTCGCAGAAAGTCGACGCGCTGTCGCGGAACTCCTCAGCCAAGCGATGACGGCCGGGGTGACCGCTGCGCTACGACTACGCCGGGTGTTGGCGCTGGACGTCGGAGACCGGCGGATCGGCATCGCGGCGAGCGATGAGTTGGGGATCACGGCGCAAGGGGTGACGACCCTCCACCGACGGTCGTGGGCCGCGGACCTGACTGAGATCGCGCGGCTGGTCGAAGCACGGGAGGCGGAAGCGGTCGTGGTGGGGCTTCCGCTGGCGCTCGATGGGACCGCCGGGCCGAGAGCCCAAACTGTCCGCGCGTTCATCAAACGCCTGGAATCGGTGGTTACGGTGCCGATCCTGACCTGGGATGAGCGCTTCTCGACCGTTGCCGCCGAACGGGTGCTGCTCGACGCCGACGTCTCCCGCGCGAAGCGTCGGCGGGTGGTCGACAAGACCGCCGCGGTGGTGATCCTCCAGCACTTTCTCGACGCTCGCGCGAATCGGGAGTCCGATGCGCTCTCTTGACGCGTTGCATCGGGTGCATCGAAGGCGACGGAGACCATGCGCCGCGTAGCCCCGCCCAAATACGCCGCCCTCTTTGGCCTGTTCATCATGCTGGGGATGTTGGCGTTCGGCACCCACGTGGCCGCGTTTTTGGCGTCTCCCCCGGGCGGTGACGGCGGACCCATCACTTTTGAAATCGTTCGGGACGAGCCACTGGCGCGCGTGGCCTCACGGCTTGCCGACGAAGGCTTGATCCGCAACCAAGCGTACTTTGTCATGTTCGGACGATTGACGGGCAGCGAACGACAGCTCAAGCCGGGGGAGTACGCGCTGTCGCCCACCATGCGCCCGCTGGAAATGCTGCACCGGTTTCGGCACGGCCTGGTGGTGCTCCATCCGCTGACGATTCCCGAGGGGTATTCAGTCCGGCAGATCGCCGCGGTTCTGCGGGATGCCGGACTCGGCGATCCGGACGAGCTGTTGACGCTCGCGGAGTCTCCCGAGTTCGCGCGCGAGCTCGGACTCGATGTGCCGAGCCTCGAGGGGTACCTGTTCCCGGATACCTACGCGTTTCCACGCGGCGTCGCCACCGCCGATATGGTTCGACGCATGGTCGAGCGGTTCCGAGAGACGTATCAGCCGGTGTGGGCCGCACGCGCCGCAGACTTGGGGCTCACTCAGCACCAGGTGGTCACGTTGGCCTCGATCATCGAGAAGGAGACGGGAGCCGGGATCGAGCGGCCGATCATCTCGGCGGTCTTTCACAATCGGCTCCGTCGGCGGATGCCGCTGCAAAGCGATCCCACCGTGATTTATCCGATCAAAGACTTCAACGGCAACCTGCGGAAGGTGGATCTGGTTCGCGACAATCCCTACAACACGTACCGCCGTCGAGGGCTTCCGCCGGGTCCGATCGCGAACCCCGGGCGCGAGGCCTTGGAGGCCGCGCTGTATCCTTCGCCGGTGGACTACTTGTATTTCGTCGCCCGCAACGACGGCACTCATCACTTCTCCCGCACCCTGCGCGAACACAACAGGGCGGTGGATCAGTACCAACGTCGCGGCCAGCGCCCGCGGACCAAAGTCGCCACGACCCGCGGGGCGTGAGCACGTCGTTCCATCCAGCGTGCATCCCAACGTAATCGAAATCGGCCCGATCGTCGTCCGCTGGTACGGGCTCATGTACCTCGCGGCGTTCCTTGCCGGCGGCTGGCTCTTGGGAAAGGAGATCGTGCGCAAAAGGCTGCCGATCTCCGACGACGACCGGTGGTCGTTCCTCACGCTGGTCCTGTTCTCAGGGATCCTGGGGGGGCGACTCTACTACGTCGCGTTCAATTGGGGGTACTACGGCGCAAACCCGCTCGAGATCCCCGCGATCTGGCACGGCGGGCTGGCGATCCACGGCGGCTTGATCGGCGGCACGCTCGCGGGCTGGTGGTGGGTGCGCAAACACAAGATTCCCTTCTGGAGATTGGCCGACGCGAGCGCGCCGTCGGTCATCCTGGGGCAGGCGTTCGGCCGGTTCGGCAACTTCATGAACGGCGAGGTCCACGGCTACCCGACGAATCTGCCGTGGGGCATCGTGTTCCCGCCCACCAGCCCCGCGGGCCATGAGTTCGGCCAGGTCCCGCTTCACCCCGCCATGTTGTACGAATTGGTGTTGAACGTGATCGCGTTTGCGCTTCTTTGGAAGCTGCGGACACGCCGGACGCGAGACGGGTTCCTGTTCTGTTTGTACATCCTGTTTTACGGCGCCATCCGCGCCTTCGTCAGCAGCTTCCGCGCTGAAGATCTGATGGTCGGGGCCGTCCGCGCGCCGTACTTGGTGAGCGCCGCCATGATCCTGCTCGCAGGCGGGGCCATCCTGACGTATCGTCTCTGGAAGACCGAGGCCGCTCCTCCCTTGCGCCCCTGACCTTGTTTGGGGTCAGATCCTTGTGCGCCAGGCGAAGCCTGGGAAAGGGGGAAGCCATGTAGAGCGAGGGTGGAAACCTTTCAACGGAACCCAGCAGGTAGCCAGCCCTGCCCGGCAACGGAAGGGCATCCAGCCGGAAGCGAGTCT